>NZ_JBKGXT010000005.1:0-260127 GCF_046546495.1 Pseudonocardia nantongensis
CCCTGTTCTGCCCACACGGGGCAGGCTGACCGGATCCGACCGGCCCGCCCACCCCGCTGGGCTTGATCAGTGTCCGCGATGTGGTGAGACATCAACTGTCTCGGATGTCCTGAGCACAGACACGCGGTCCGGACCGCGATAACCACTCACGGGCGCTAGCGCCCATCCACCCGGTCCGGGATCACCAGGTGCAGGAAGAACGACACGATCGCCACGATGATCGCGCCCCAGAACCCGGACCAGAACCCGTCGACGCCGAACGGCAGCCCGACCGTGTCCGACAGCCAGCCGGTCAGCATGAAGAGCAGGGCGTTCACCACCAGGCCGAACAGGCCGAGGGTCAGGATGTAGAGCGGGCAGCCGATCGTCGCCACGACCGGCTTCACCACCGCGTTGACCAGGCCGAAGATCAGCGCGACGACGAGCAGCGTGCCGATCCGGGTGCCGGTGGACGAGCCGCTCAGCTCGATGCCGTCCACCAGGACCGTCGCGACCCACAGCGCCGCCGCGACCACGAGCGTCCGGACGACGAACGCCAGCCCGGGAGAGGCTTGCATCAGGAGATCACCGCCTGGCCGACCAGCGTCTGCAGCTGGGAACGGATCGGGTACGTGCTGGACGGGACGAGCTGGGTGAAGAAGGTGGCCACGACGTCGTCGACCGGGTCCACCCAGAACGCGGTCGAGGCCAGGCCGCCCCAGGCGTAGGTGCCGGGGTTGGCCAGCTGCTTGGTGGTGGCCGGGTCGATCACCACCGAGAAGCCCAGCCCGAAACCGACGCCGCCGAACGCGGACTCGGAGAAGATCGGGCGGCCGATCGTGTCCAGGTCGGCGTCGCCGGGCAGGTGGTTGCGGGTGGCGTGGGCGAGCGTGCGCGGCCCCAGGATCCGGACGCCGTCGAGCTCACCGCCGCGGGCCAGCATCCGGGCGAAGCGCAGGTAGTCCCCGACGGTGGAGGCCAGCCCGCCGCCGCCGGACAGGTAGACCGGTTCGCGGGTGATCGACGCGCCGAGCGCCTTGTTCTCGACCAGACCGCCGCCGGGGCGGGCGTTGTAGAGCGTGGCCAGCCGGTCGTCCCCGGCCGGGACGTGGAAGCCGGTGTCGGCCATGCCCAGCGGGTCCAGGATCTCGGTCCGGAAGAACTCGTCGAGCCGCTGCCCGGAGGCGACCTCGACGACCCGGCCCAGGACGTCGGTGGCGACCGAGTAGTTCCACTCGGTGCCCGGCTGGAACAGCAGCGGGAACCCGGCGAAGGTGTTCGCGGCCGTCTCCAGGTCGACGCCGGCGGGGGCGCCGAACTCGTAGCCCTTCGACCGGTACATCTCGTCCACCGGGTGCGCGTGGTGGAAGCCGTAGGTCAGGCCCGCGGTGTGGGTGAGCAGGTGGTGCACCCGTACCGGCCCGAGCGCGGCGTCGGTCCCCGGGTTCTGCGCCGAGCCGCCCCGGTAGACCCGCTGGTCGGCGAACGCGGGGATGTAGCGCGAGACCGGGTCGGTCAGCTCCAGCAGCCCGCGCTCCCAGAGCATCAGCGCGGCCACCGAGGTGATCGGCTTGGTCATCGAGTAGATGCGCCAGATCGTGTCGTCGGTGACGGGCCGGTCGGTGTCGACGTCGCGCAGGCCGTAGTGCGACAGGTGCACGAGCTTGTCGTGCCGGGCCAGCGCGATCGTCCAGCCGGCGAGCCTGCCGTCGTCGACGTAGCGCTGGAAGTGGGTGTCCACTCGGGCCAGCCGGTCGGGGTCCAGGCCGACCTCCGCCGGGTCGGCCTCGATCTTCGGGGCGGTCACACCGCCGACCCTACTCGTGGCCACTCGTCAGTTGTGATGATCCGCGGCGCCGCCGCGTCACCGCGGGCCGGCCCGCTCGCCGTACCGGTCGTGCCGCCCGGTCGGGTGGCGCGCGGGACCGGTGGGGCCGGTGCCTGAGCTGCGGGCGGACGCCGATCCGTTCGTGGCCTGACCCGCTGGGGAGCAGGGTCCGGCCACGGGCGGCCGGGAAGCTCCGGGCGGGTCAGCCCGGAAGGATCTCGTAGCGGGCCAGCCGGTGCCCGTGCAGCGCCGGGACCGCACGCAGCGCCGCGGCCAGTGCCCGGGTCGCCCGCGGCAACCGGCCGGCCACCGCGGCCGGCGGGTCACCCGCGGCGCAGGAGTCGGTGAGCCGCATCCCCCAGGGCTCCAGCTCCCGCGGGTCCTCGCAGGTCCAGTCGACGTCGAGGTCCCGCAGGGCACGGGCGCCGAGCCGGGCGGCCGCGGCCCGGGACAGCACGTCGGTGGCCAGCGTCGCGCCGGGCAGCATCCGGGCGGCCGTGAACACGATCCGCTGCACGCCCTGTTCCGGGAGCAGGGCCAGCACCTGGTCGGACACCAGCAGGTAGGGCCCCGGCAGGTCGCGGGCCACCTCCAGCCAGTCCTCGTCGAGCACCGAACCGGACACCAGGTGCGCGGGGCCGGGGAGCAGCTCCCGGCGCAGCTCGGCCACCTCGGGCAGCTCGACGTCCACCCAGTTCGCCGGCGTGCCGTCCCCGATCCGCCCGGCCCGCGCGTCGAGTCCGGGCCCGAGTTCGACGACGGTGCCCTCCGGATGTGCGGCGGCGAACTCGCGCACCCAGTGGTCCAGGACCGCCCCGCGCAGCAGCGTGCACAGCGCGTCGGCGCGGCCGGGGACCGCACCCAGGTCGAGCCCGTCGGCCGTGCCGGCCGCGGCGGCGTCGCCGACCACCGGGCGTCGCCGCCGGGCGTCCCGGGCGCGTGCGTGCAGCGGCGGCAGCGACGTCCGTTCCATCGCCCCCAGCCGGATCTCCCGTCGTCCCGTCACGACCCCACCCCCTGGGCGCCGCAACCTACTAGCGCCACCGTGGCCGGGGTCGTCCGGGCGCCCGGCGGTGTACCGCGATCGGCTGGCGGCAGCTGAACGGCCATCGGACCGGCGGCACCGGCGACGGGACGGCACCGGAGATGATGGGGTGATGCGAACCCGATCCGTCGCGCCCGGTGTGCACGGCGACGACGAGGTGCTGCGCCTGCTGCGACGCCGCCGGGACACCGGCCGCGGACCACGACGGCACGCCGACGGGCAGCGGCTGGCCCTGGTCGTCGGGGGTGGCGGGATGCGCGGCGCCTATGCCGGCGGCATGGTGCACGCGCTGGACGAGGCCGGCCTGGCCGGCTGCGTGGACGAGGTCTGGGGCAGCTCGGCCGGCGCGTTCGTGGGCACCGCCCTGGTGCTCGGGCACGGCGCGGACGCCGCCCGGATCTTCCCGGAGGACATGGCGTGCCGGGAGTTCATCGACCCGCGGCGGATGGGCAGCCGGCGGCCGATGGTGTCGCTGGACCACCTGCTCGACCGGATCCTGGTCGACTCCCGGCCGACCGAGTGGTCGTCGCTGGTGCACAGCCCGGTCCCGCTGCGGGTGCTGGTCACCCGGGCCGGCGACCTGACCCCGCACGTGCTCACCGACCTGCCGGACGGGCCGACCTGGAAGTCCGCGATGCGGGCGACCGCGGCGATCCCGCTGCTGGCCGGGCCGCCGGTGCGGATCGGCGACGACGACTGGATCGACGGCTCGGTCGGCGACCCGCTGCCGGTCACCCGGGCACTGCGCGGCGGCGCGACCCACGTGCTCGCACTGATGACCCGCACCGTCGACGAGCTGGTCACCCCGGCCGGATCGGACGTCCGGGCGCCGTTGTGGGCCCGTTCGCTGGACCGGCTGGCCCCGGGGCTGGGCCGGATGGCGCAGGACTCGGCGCGGCACGGCGAGACCCTCTCGCTGCTCGCCGACGCCGCGCATCCCGACCGGGCGGGGGCGCACCTGCTCACCCTCGCCCCGCACACCTCGGCCGGGGTGCGCGGGCTGACCACCGACCGGGCCCGGGTCGCCGATGCGGCCCGGATCGGCTTCGAGACCGTCCGCGACGTCCTGGACGAGCGGGCCGTCGCCTGACCGGTCCTACAGCACACCGGCGATCGGGCGAGCGTGGCACCGATGAGTCGGGCGCGTCCGGCCGGTCATCCCCTGACAACAGTGACCGCCGCCGGGCGGTCGCGGGACGCAGGGGGGTGGGCGTGCCCGGGCCGTGCTCGTTCAGGACCCGCCGGGTCACCCTCCCGCCCGGCGGCTCCCGACCGCACGACGAGGACGAGTGGCGCGGCGCGCTGATCATCGTCGACGCCGGGGAGATCGAGCTCTGCTGCCGGGCCGGTGGCCGCCGGGGGTTCGGCACCGGCTCGGTGCTGTGGTTCACCGGCCTGAACCTGGCCGCGGTCCGCAACCCCGGCCCGGTCGACGCGGTGTTCCGCGCCATCACCCGGGACCGGTCCGGCTGAAGCACCTCAGCCGGTGGCGTCCAGGGTGCGCAGCCAGATCCCGTTCCGGGTGGCGACCAGGCCCATCGTCCGCGGATCGGTACACCGGCCGCCGGGGCGGTGCTCGTCCCACAGCTGCGCGTCGTCGAAGACGGCGCCGCAGCCGCCGGTCCGGGTACAGCAGTGCGCCCGGTCCGGCCCGACCCAGTCGTACCCGCAGCACGACATCCGCACGATCTGCACGCGGGGCAGGCTACGCCCGCCCCCCGGCGGATCTCCGCAGTGCGGAGCGCGCGTCACACCACGGCCGCCGGCCCGCGTCCGGGGCCGTCGGCGTTCCGCGTCCAGCGGTGGGCGAGCGGGTCCCGGTGGATGGTCACCAGGTCGTCCACATCGGTGTCGCGCAGGGCGCGCGGGGTGACCGTGCCGTCGGCCAGGAGGGGCGGGACGGCGGGGCCGGCGGCGTCGGAGTCACCCGGTCTGGCTACCGGGCACGGCCGGACGGCGGCAACGGGGCGCCCCTCTCCTACGATCGCACCGCGGCACGCAGGGGGCGGGCCGGGGGGAGGTGGCGATGTCCGCGTTCGCGGAACGCCTGGTGGACCGGCAGCTGGGGATGATCGGCCCCGCGGTGCCGTACGTGCGCGAGCGGGAGCTGCGGATCCCGGTGTCCGACGGCGTCGTCCTGCTGGCCGATCTCTACCGCCGGCCCGGACCGCTCGAGCCGCGCCCGACCGTGCTGATGCGCACCCCGTACGGTCGGGACGGCCTGGGCTCGCTGATCGGGTCGCTGCTGGCCCGGCGCGGGTTCCAGGTGCTGGTGCAGAGCACCCGCGGCACGTTCGGCTCGGGCGGGCAGTTCCGCCCGTTCCTGCACGAGAGCCCGGACGGGCTGGACACCCTGGACTGGGTGCGCGCGCAGGAGTGGTGCGACGGGCGGGTGTCCATGGTGGGGCCCAGCTACGTCGGGCACACCCAGTGGGCGATCGCCCCGTACGCCGAGCCCGGCCTGTGCTCGATGAACGCCGACATCACCGCCTCCGAGTTCACCAGCACCTTCTACCCCGGCGGGGCCCCCGGGCTGCTGAACCTGGCGAGCTGGGTGAACCAGATCGGCCGTCAGGAGCGGAGCGGCGCGGTCACCGGCTTCCTGGCGACGCCGGTGTTCAGCCGCCGCAAGCGCCGCGCCGTGGCCGCGCTACCGCTGCAGGCCGCGGACGTCGCGCTGACCGGCGGGCCGGTGGTGTTCTGGCGGGACTTCGTCGAGCACGCCGAGCGCCCGCGGGAGTTCTGGGCGCCGGCCGAGCACGACGGGTTCGACGCCGCCGCGATGCCGCCGGTCTGCATGGTCACCGGCTGGTGGGACCTGTTCCTGGACCGGCAGCTGGTCGACTTCACCGCGCTGCAGCGGGGCGGGGCGACCGCCCGGATCACGATCGGGCCGTGGACCCACGGCGACCGCGGCTCGCTGTCCACGATCGCGCACGAGATGGTGCACTGGCTGGGTCGGCACCTGCACGGCGAGCCGGGTGACGACCGCGCCCCGGTGCGGGTGTACGTGCAGCACGCCGACCGCTGGACCGACCTGCCGTGCTGGCCGCCGCCGGACGCGTCACCGACCGAGTGGTACCTCGCCCCCGGCGGGCGGCTGCGCGCCGAGCCGGCGACCTCCCGGGAGCTGGACACGTTCGTCTACGACCCGGCCGACCCGACGCCGAGCGTCGGCGGGCCGATGCTGCAGCCGCCGTCCAAGCAGCACGACAACCGGCCCGTCGAGGCCCGGGACGACGTGCTGGTCTACACGGGCGAGGTACTCGAGAACGACCTCGACCTGCTGGGCCAGGTCTCGGCGGTGGTCTACGTGCGGACCGCGGGCCAGCAGGGGGACGTGTTCGTCCGGCTGTGCGACGTCGGCCCGGACGGTGCCTCGCTCAACATCACCGACGCGATGCACCGGCTCGCCCCGGAGCGGGAGGCCACCTCGCCGGACGGGACCACGGTGGTCCGGATGGCACTGGGGCCCACCGGCTACCGGGTCCGCGCCGGGCACCGGCTGCGGGTGCAGATCGCCGGGGCCGCGTTCCCGCGGTTCGCCCGCAACCACGGCACCGGCGAACGCATGTCCGCGGCGGTGTCCGGGCAGCCGATCCGCTACGAGGTGCTGCACGGACCCGAGCATCCCTCGCACGTGGTGCTGCCGCACCATCCCTGAATCGGGCCGTACCCCTTTCTCGACAGTTCCGAGAATGTCCGGAGATCACAGCCGCCAGGGCACCGGCCACCGACGGCCGGGTCCCGCAGGGTCCGGACGCCGAGCCCGGCGACGCCCTCGACCAGCGCGGCGCGCCGGTCGACCTGGTGTTCCAGTCGAGCGCCGGACTCCAGCAGCCGGGGTCGTGTGCTGCTCGTCGCGCGGACGCTGTGGAGGCCCGTCACGGGGCGGGCGACCCGCCGGGCAGTGTTCACTCTCCGCGGGGGCTCGGCAGCCCGCGATCCGGCGGGTCCGTGGTGAAGAGTCCGCAGTGGAGGATGGCGCGGGTCCTGGCGGTGCGGGCCTGGCGGCCGCTGTGCGCATCGGCCAGCTGAACGGCCATCGCCATCGGCAGTGTGAGGAGGACGTCCCGGGTCGTGACCGACGGGCGCAGCACACCGAGGGCGTGGGCGCGCAGCACCAGCGGCTCGAGTGCCGCCGCCGTGCGGTCGGCCAGATCGCCCACCTCCAGGGTGTCCTCGCCCGCGACCATCCGGGCGAGCCAGGGCGCCTCGAGCTGGACGTCGAGCAGGTAGTGGTACAGCTGCTCCGCACCATCGTCCACCTCGGCCAGCGCCGCCGACCGCGCCTCGATCCTCGAGACGTTCTCCTGCAGCACGGCCGCGGCGAGCGCCGCGCGGTCGGCGAAGTGGCGATGCAGCGTGGTGCGGCTGACCCCGGCCGCGCCGGCGATCTCCTCGAGCGGGACGTCCGGTCCACGCGCCGCGAAGACGCGTGCCGCTGCCGAGACGAGACGCTCGCGGTTGCGCGTCGCGTCGCGCCGCGTGGGTGCCTCGGACATGGAGCGAGGGTAGCGACCACGGGTCGCACGCTCCCGGATGGCGAGTAAAACGTACATGGGTGTACGTTTCATCGTGTCACCGCGACGACACGACGGAAGGCCCTGCCTTGGACGACGCCACGACGTCCACCCCCTCCCCCCTCGACCCGGCCTCCGGTCCCGGCTTCGACCCGGCCGCCCTGCGCGAGCGGTACCGGCGGGAACGCGACCGGCGACTGCGCCCGGACGGCAACGGCCAGTACCGGCGCGCCGCGGGAGAGTTCGGCTACTACGCGAAGGATCCCCACGCGGCGCGGGTCGAGCGCGAGCCGCTGACCGACCGCGTCGAGGCCCTGGTGGTGGGCGGCGGTTTCGGCGGCCTGCTCACCGGGGCCCGGCTGCGCGAGGCCGGCGTCGAGTCGGTCCGGATGATGGACGAGGCCGGGGACTTCGGCGGCACCTGGTACTGGGACCGGTACCCGGGCATCCACTGCGACATCGAGTCCTACGTGTACATGCCGTTGCTCGAGGAGGTCGGCTACGTCCCGCAGTGGCGCTACGCCCCCGGCGAGGAGATCCGCCGGCACGCGGTGGCGATCGCCGAGCACTACGGGCTGTACCGCGACGCCGTCTTCCAGACCCGGGCGACCGAGCTGCGGTGGGACGAGGACGGCGCCGAGTGGATCGTGCGCACCGACCGCGGGGACGTGATGCGGGCCCGCTACGTCGTCGTCTCCTCCGGCACGCTGACCCAGCCCAAGCTCCCGGGCATCCCGGGCATCGAGGACTACCGCGGGCACACCTTCCACACCAGCCGGTGGGACTACGGCTACACCGGCGGTGACGCCGACGGTGGCCTGACCGGGCTGGTGGACAAGCGGGTGGCGGTCGTCGGCACCGGTGCCACCGGCCTGCAGGCGGTCCCGCACGTGGCACGCGACGCGCAGCACCTGTACGTCTTCCAGCGCACGCCGTCGACGGTCGACGTGCGGGACAACCGGCCCACCGACCCGGAGTGGGCGGCGTCGCTGGAGCCCGGCTGGCAGCGCGAGCGGATGGAGAACTTCCTCGCGATCCTCTCGGGCGAGGAGGTGGACGAGGACCTCACGCAGGACCGGTGGACCTCCACCGCCCGCCTGCAGCGCAAGATGATCACCGGCGCCGTCGACACGACGCTGGACCCGGCCGAGCGGGAGCGGCTCGACGAGCTCGCCGACTTCACCACGATGAACGAGATCCGGGCCCGGGTGGACGACCTCGTCACCGATCCGGCCACGGCCGAGGCCCTCAAGCCCTGGTACCGGTACATGTGCAAGCGGCCCGGGTTCAGCGACCAGTACCTGCAGGCCTTCAACCGGGCGAACGTCACGCTCGTGGACACCGCCGACCACGGCGGCATCACGCGGATGACCGAGACCGGGGTCGTCGTCGGCGAGGACGAGTACCCGGTGGACTGCATCATCTTCGCCACCGGGTTCGAGACTGGCGTCTCGGGCGTGGTCTCCGGGACCCTGCCGGTCTACGGCCGGGGCGGGACGCCGCTGGGCGAGGCCTGGGCCCGCGGCCCGCGGACCCTGCACGGCTTCTACTCCCACGGCTTCCCGAACCTGTTCCACCTCGGCGCGATGCAGAACGCGAACTCCGTGAACTTCGTGCACATCCTGCAGGAGCAGGCCGGCCACATCGCCGCCGTCGTCGCCGCCGCGGGAAAGGCCGGTGCGCGCTACGTCGAGCCCACGCGCGAGGCCGAGGACGCCTGGATCGCCACGCTGCGGGAGGTCGCGGTCGACAACTCCGAGTTCCTGGCCGGGTGCACCCCGGGCTACTACAACGGCGAGGGGAAGAGGCGGGCCGCGCCCACCTCGTACAGCCCGGGACCGGTCGCCTTCCACCGGCTCCTCGCCGAGTGGCGGGAGGGTGGCATGGACGACGTCCTGGTTGCCCCGGACACCGAGCAGCGCGAGCTTGCGGAGGGCTGAGCGGTGCGCGTCACGCCGGCGGCCGGATCGTGAGCATCACCCCGGACGGGGACGGCCCGCGGGTGTTCGCCGAGGGCGGGATCGAGGGGCGACCGATGCACCCCGACGACATCGCGTTCGACGACGAGGGGAACCTCTTCGTGTCCGACTCGTCCCCCACGGCCTACCCGGCGGCCGCGCCGTCCGGCCGGGTCCTGCGGTTCGACCGCGAGACCGCCGAGGCCTCCGTGCTGGCGGATCACCAGCCCAACCCGAACGGGATCTCGTTCGACCTCGACGGCGGCGCCCTGTGGGTGAGCCGGCTCGACGCCAACCGCATCGACCGTCTCACCCTGAGCGCAGACGCCACGGCGGTCACCTCGGGGCACGACGGACGCCTACGTCACGGTGAGCGGCCCCGCGGGGGGCTTCGTCTACCGGTTCGACGCGCTGGCCGGGGGAGTGCGCCAGTCCAACGGAGGCTGAGCGCAGCCGGCACCTCACGACAGAAGGAGCACCATGACCGACGTCCTGGTGGTAATCGGTGTCGGCGGGATGGGTGACGCCATCGCCCGGCGCCTCGGATCAGGGCGGCACGTCCTGCTGGCGGACTTCGACCAGGAAACGCTGGACCGCGTGGCGGGCTCGTTGCGTGCCGACGGGTACACGGTGGCTACGCAGGAGGTCGATGTCTCCTCCCGCGACTCCCTCGCCGCGCTCGCTCGCACCGCGTCCGGCATGGGTGCGGTCACGCAGGTGGCGCACACCGCCGGGCTGTCCCCGGAGCAGGCGTCGATCGAGGCCATCCTCCGCGTCGATCTCGCGGGTGTCGCCTACAGCCTCGAGGAGTTCGCCCGCGTCATCGCCCCGGGAGGCTCCGGCGTCGTCATCTCGAGCATGGCGGCGGCCCTGACGGCGAGCCGGTTCCCCGGTGACATGGCCGGCGCCCTGGCCCGCACGCCGTCCGACGATCTGCTCACGTTGCCCTTCCTCCGGCCCGATGCCGTCCCGGACCCGGGGGCGGCCTACGCGATGGCGAAGCGCGGATGTCAGCTGCGGGTGCAGGCGGCGAGCGTCGCGTGGGGCGAGCGCGGCGCTCGCATCAACAGCATCAGCCCGGGCGTCATCTCGACGCCGATGGGTCATCAGGAGCTCACCGGTGGTTCCGGGGGTTCGATGCAGGCGATGGTGCGCAGCTCGGGGACGAAACGACTCGGCACGCCGGCCGACATCGCGAACGCGGCGGCGTTCCTCCTCGGGCCGGACTCGACCTTCGTCACCGGGTCCGACCTGCTCGTGGACGGCGGTGCGGTGGCCGCTGTCCAGAATGGATCTCGGGTGCTCGACGCCGGGAGGGACGCTCCCGGCAATCAACCGCGGAACGCGGGCCCGGGCGGCGGACCGAGGCAGGGCGAGTCGCTGCCCGGACGACGGAAGAGGCCCCCGGTACCAGCGTTTCCGCTGCTCGGGGGCCTCTTTCACCTGCTGTGGCTGGTCAAGGATTCGAACCTTGGAAGGCAATGCCGACGGATTTACAGTCCGTTCCCTTTGGCCGCTCGGGCAACCAGCCGGGGTGCACGTCGATCTCGCTGAGTGCGTGGACGAGGATACGACACGACCGACCGGGCCTCGACGAGGGGGCCCGACCCGAGGAGGACCGAGATGGCAGACCCGTCGTTCGACGTCGTGAGCAAGGTCGACCGCCAGGAGGTCGACAACGCGCTGAACCAGGCCGCGAAGGAGCTGTCCCAGCGGTTCGACTTCCGCGGCACGAACACGACGGTCTCCTGGGCCGGCGAGGAGGCCGTGACGTTCGAGTCGGAGACCGAGGAGCGACTCCGGGCCGGCATCGAGGTCTTCAAGGAGAAGCTGATCAAGCGCGGCATCTCGTTGAAGGCGCTGGAGGTCGATGAGCCGGCGATCTCCGGGAAGACCTACCGGGCCTCCGGGAAGATCCTGCAGGGCATCGCGCAGGACAAGGCCAAGGAGATCAGCAAGGCGATCCGGGACGAGAAGCTCAAGGGCGTCCAGGCCCAGATCCAGGGCGACCAGCTGCGCGTCTCGGGCAAGAAGAAGGACGATCTGCAGGCCGTCATCGCCCTGCTGGAGTCGAAGGACTTCGGGATCGCGCTGCAGTTCGACAACTACCGGTAGCCGATCTCGCCCTCGCCGGCGCGCCAGGACACGTCGAAGGGCACGGGAGCGCTGTTCGATCACCAGCGCGCAGCAGTGGTGTGCCCCTGGGCGCGACGTCCGGTGAGCCCGGACGGTCACCGGCAGCCGGTGGCGGGGGCGACCAGGGAATTTGTCCCCGAATGGTAGATTTATCGGCCCGATCTCCCCGGGCTGATTCCCCCCTGGCGATTCGACGCCGAAGAGGATGACATGATCCCACCGATATAGCCTGCATAACGACGACGTGGAGCGCATGTGCTGCAGCAGCCCTTGACCGACGTGGACATCGAACCCGGCCACGTCGTCGAATGGTCCCTGACGCGATCCGGAACGCAGCACGGATCACACCGCCCCACCTCGTACAACCAGTTCAAGCATTACACGTCCGGACTCGAGGAATCCGCCGGGTCCGCACCGTTGAGATCATGGATCGCGCTGGTCCTCGAGCTCCCCGGAGCGCCGGACCGGCCGGCCTTCCGGGCGGCACTGCGCGAGCTCCTGACACGCCACGAGATCCTTCGCTGCGATTTCGAACGCGTCGGCTCGGACGGCGATCTCACCTGTGCGGTGATCGATCCGGACACGGTCTCCACGAGCCCCCACGACATCGGACCCGTCGACACCACGGAGGCCCTGCGCGACTACCTGTTCGCGTACTTCTACGATCGGATCGACGTCGGTTCGTGGCCCCTCATCGCCGTCGGCACGGTCGAACGCACCCGATCGACAACGGTGTTCGTCGCCTGCGATCACCTCGTGTCGGACGGCGGTTCGGTGCCCGTCATCGCCCGCGACCTCGCGGCCGCCTACCGGGCTGAGACCGACGGCGGCACGGCCGACCTTCCGCAGGTCGGAAGCTATGTCGCCTTCACCGAGCAGCAGCGGAAGGAGTTCGACGAGGTCGACGCCGAGGACCCGCGGCTCGCGTCCTGGCGCGCCTTCATGGACCGCAACGGCGGCTTCTTCCCGCGCTTCCCACTCGATCTCGGCATCGAGGACGGCACCACCATGCACCCGGCGACCAATCGAACCGACCGGCTCCTCGGACCGGACGACGCGGAGACGCTGGCGGCACGCTGCAAGGAGCAGGGCGTCCGCATGTCCGCAGCGCTCCTGGCCGCCACCGGAATCGCGCTCCGCGACGGTGGCGGCCCGGAGCAGTACCGGGGATTCCTCCCGGTGAACGAACGCGGCCGGGGCGACCTCACGGATTCCGTGGGCTGGTACGTGAACACGATGCCCGTGGAGTTCACGGTCGCCGCCGACCTCGATGTCGACGACATCATCGCCGCCGCCAACAATGCGATGACCGGAATGCTGGCCGATATCGAGGTGCCGTTCGTCAAGGCCTGGTACGCACTGGCTCCGGAGCTCGCAGAGCTGCCGGCCTGGCCGTACGCGGTGAACTTCTTCTCGTACATGGACTTCCGCAAGGCCGCGGGCGGCGACGATCCGACCGTTGCCGGAGCAACGATGCACGTCTGGTCGTCCGGCAGCAACGGGATCTGTCACTGGTTTCACCGCAATAACACGGGCATTCATGTCAACACCATTCGCGTGGACACACCGGAGGCCCGGACGACCGAGCGCACGACGATCGAGCACGTGCGGCGGACGCTCGCCGGTTTGACCGCCGGCGCCGTCAGGGGTACTGCGCTGACGCACCCGTGAGTGGTTATCGCGGCCTGGACCGCGATAACCACTCACGGGCCCGCAGGGCCGGCATCCGGAGGACGGAGATCATGAGCAGGCACTTCGCGTTCGTCAGCGTGCCCGCGCACGGCCATATCAATCCGACGCTGCCGCTGGTCGCCGAGCTGGTCCGGCGTGGGCACCGGGTCAGCTACGCCACCGGGGCGGGCATGCTCGAGACCGTGCGTGCCGCCGGGGCGGAGCCGATCGAGGTCCCGCTGCGGATGCCGGACGGGCCGCCCCCGATGACCGACAGCACCCCTCCGGACCCGCAGGACCTGACCCGACGGATGCAGGCCTTCGCCACCTCGGTCGAGGAGACGTTCCCGGTCCTGACCGGGTTCTACGGGCGCGACCGCCCGGACGCCCTGTGCGGGGACGCGATGAGCCCGGTGACCGGTCTCGTCGGGCAGCAGCTGGACGTGCCCCACGTCGCGCTCCACCCGACGTTCGCCGGCAACGAGCACTTCGACCTGCGCCGCGACGTCGTGGACCGTTCGCCCGTCGCGGTCGCCGCCGGGAAGGCGTTCACCGCGTTCGGTGAGCGGATCGCCACGTTCGCCGGTCACCACGGGCTGCACCACGACCCGACGACGTTCGGGGTGCCGGGCGTGCTGAACCTGGTGTTCATCCCCCGCGAGTTCCAGGTGGCAGGCGACACGTTCGACGACTCGTTCGTGTTCCTCGGGCCGTCCGTCGACGGCCGCCGTGACGACGTCGACCGGGTGCCACGCGATCCGGACGCCCCGCTGCTGCTGATCTCGCTGGGGACCGTGTTCAACGCTCGCCCCGACTTCTTCCGGCTCTGCGCCGACGCGTTCGGCGGCAGCCGCTGGCACGTCCTCATGGCGGTCGGCGACCGGGTCGACCCGGCCGGGATCGGGCCGCTCCCGGACAACGTCGAGGTGCGCGCACACGTCCCCCAGGTGCAGGTCCTGCCCCGGGCGGACGCATTCGTCACCCACAACGGCATGAACTCGACGATGGAGGCCCTGTACTTCGGGGTGCCGCAGGTCGGCGTCCCGCAGATGCCCGAACAGGACATGAACGCCCGGCGGGTGCAGGAGCTCGGCTGCGGGCGCCGGCTCGACCCGGACGCGCTCGACACCCACACGCTCCTCGAGGCAGTCGAGGCCGTCGTGAACGACGCGGGGGTCCGCGCGAGCTGTGAGCGCCTGTCCCGCGAGCTGCAGGCGTCGGACGGCCCGGCGACCGGCGCGGATGCGCTGGAGAAGCTGACCTCGTAGCAGGCGCTCAGAGGCCGGACGCCAGCACGAAGATCACCGTGCCGTGCGTGACGGTGCTCGCCAACACCCCGCACCGGATCCGCACCCAGGCACAGGCGAGGCCCTCCACGAGGGTGAAGGCCGGCACCGGCCACCCCAGGTCCGTCACCGTCGTGGCCAGGAACATGTGCCCGGCGGCGAAGAACAGTCCGGACAGCAGCACCGTCCGGACCGGGCCGACCCCGCTCCGTCCGGCGAGCAGGCCCTGCAGCACTCCCCGGAAGAGCACCTCCTCGAGGAGGTTCCCGCCGAACGCGAGCACCGCCAGCGCGGGCAGCAGCGCGATCGGCACGGCACCTCCGCGGGTGTCCGCCGGCACCGTCCACAGCAGAGCGAGTACCGGCCCGGCGACCACCGCGGCCGCACCCAGCGCCGTCGCGAGCGCGCGGGGCCCGAGCCGGCCCCACACCACCAGCCCGCGCAGGTCGCGCGGCCCGTACGCCACCGCGACCGCCCCTGCGGCGCCGACGACACCGAGCCCGACCAGGACGCCGGCGTCCGGGACGAACCGCAGCCACAGCGCCCCGTGCGGCGCCGTGCCGAGCGTCCACAGCCCGAGCGGGGTCATCGTGTCCCGGACCAGGACGAACCCCAGGACGAGCAGCACCGCCCGCGGCACAGGGGCGGACCGGCCGAGCAGCAGGAACGCCGCCGCCGTCACGATCAGGCCGGGCAGCAGTCGTAGCGGGTAGTCGAGCACGAACACGCTGGTCACGGCACCAGCGTTCGTGGTCGGATGGGCCGCGACAACTCGCATCCGACGCCGTCGTGGAAGGTCCCGGTGCCGCGCAGAACCCCACGTCAGGCCCGCTCCCGGGAGACCGTCGAGATCCTGCTGACGGCGGCTGCTCAGGTTTTCCGGCGCGAGGGACCGGCCGCGACCACCAACCGGATCGCCGAGCGGGCCGGTGTCTCGATCGGCTCGCTCTACCAGTACTTCCCCGACAAGCAGTCCCTGCTCGACGCCCTCGTGACCCGGCACGTCGGGGCCGCCCGCGCCCGGTTGGACGCCGAGTTCGCGGCCCTGCGCGCGGACCCGCCCGAGCCGGTGACGGCGGTGCTGCGGATCGCGGACGCCGCCGTCGACCTGCACGCCGACCATCCGCACCTGCACGCGGTGTTCGAGGGCTTCGCCACCCGCACCCCGGCCGGTGTCGCCGCCGTGGACGCGCTGCGCGAGGCCTGCGTGCGCGAGGTCGCCTTCCATCTCGGCCGGCGCCCCGGCAGCGATCCCGTGGACGAGCTCGCCCGCACCCTGGTGCTCACCGTCGACGCCTGGCTGCACCACGCCCCGGCACCGGCGTCCCGCCAGTACGAGCGCGTCCGCGAGCTGGCCGCACGCCTGCTCACGTGACCGGGTGCGGCGCAGGGTCCGGCTTCAGCGCAGCGGCGCCTCGAGGTGCGCCCAGGGGCGGGCCCGCTCCAGCTGCCCGGCCAGCGCCAGCAGCTCCGGTTCCGACCCCGGCCGCCCGACGAACTGCACCCCCAGCGGCAGCCCCTCGGGCGTCCGGTACAGCGGCACCGACGCCGCCGGGCGCCCGGTCACGTTGGCCAGCTGGGTGAAGGGCACCGGGTCGAAGTTGGCGTCGACCAGGCTCTCCACCAGGTCGAGGCGCCCGAGCAAACCGCCCGCGCCGGTCGCCAGCAGCGCCCGCGCCGCCAGCCGCATCGGCGGCGCGATGTCCAGCGCCCCGATCGGCCATGGTGGCCGGGCCAGCGTCGGGGTGAGCAGCAGGTCGTAGCGCTCGTGGAAGCGGGCCAGCGCGCGGGTGTAACGCTGCCAGCGGGACCGGGCCGCGAGGTAGTCCGGGGCCGGCGTCGCCCGCCCGATCGCGGCCATCACCCGCGTCTCGGTCTCGAACGCGGTGTCCGCGCAGCCGGTCAGCGCCCGGGCCGCGTCGACCTGGGCGGCGATCATTCCGAACCAGGTGGTGAGGAAGTCGGTCGCGAGCGCCCGCCCGTCGACGGCCGGCGCGGACTCCTCGACGACGTGCCCGAGCGAGGTCAGCAACCCGGCGGCGTCCCGGGCGGCCGCGACGGCCTCCGGCGTCACCTCGCCACCGAGCGGGGAGGCGGTCGTCAGCCCGATCCGCAGCGGCGGCGGGTCGGCGAGCACGGCGTCGGCGTACGGGCGCTCCGGGCCCGCCACCCGGTACGGCCCGGCCGGTTCCGGGCCGGCCAGGACGTCGAGCATGGCGGCGGAGTCCCGCACCGTCCGGGACACGACGCCCTGCACGGCGGCGCCGTGGAAGCCCTCGTCGACGTCCGGGCCGGACGGGACGACCCCGCGGCCGGGTTTGAGCCCGAACAGCCCGCAGGCCGCGGCCGGGATCCGGATCGAGCCGCCGCCGTCGCTCGCGCCGGCCACCGGGACGATGCCGGCGGCGACGGCCGCGGCCGCGCCACCGGAGCTCCCGCCGGGGGTGCGGGACGGGTCCCACGGGTTGCGAGTCGGCCCGCCGGCGACCGGTTCGGTGACCGCGCGGGCGCCGAACTCGGGCGTCGCGGTCCGGCCGAACACGACCAGGCCCGCGTCCAGCCAGCGGCGGACGACGGTCGAGTGTTCCGGACGGGGCACGGTCGCCAGCGGGTGCGTCCCGCTCCCCGTCGGTACCCCGGCGATGTGCTGGGCCAGGTCCTTGACCAGAAACGGCACCCCGGCGAACGGGCCGGACAGCGGGCCGCGGGCGCGGGCCCGCGCGGCGTCGGGCATCGGGTGGCGGATCGCGTTGATCGTCGGCTGGACGGCCGCGGCCCGGGCCAGCGCGACCTCCAGCAGGTCGGCCGGGCGCACCGCACCGGCCGCGACCAGCCCGGCCAGTCCGACGGCGTCGTGCGTGCGGTAGTCCTCCCAGCCGATGCCCACGTGGTGATCGAAGCAGACCGGTCAGGGGCCCGAGACCGGCGCCTCCGGCGGCGCGGCCGCCGGGTCCGGCGCGCCGCTCACCCCGGCGACGACGCCGAGGGCGAGGACCAGCGCCGTCGCCGCGGCCAGCACTGGCCGGGCAGCCCACGGCAGCTCCGGCAGCCGGAACCGGCCGCTGCCGGCCGGCGCCGCCGCCGGGACGGCGTGCACCGGTGCGGGCCGGAACGGCTCCGGGAGCCGGGCGAGGGTCGCGACCGCCGGGTGGCCGGCACCGTCGCGGTCGTCGCGGGGACGCGGGATGACCGGCAGCGCCTGGGTGGGGGCCTCGCCGAACGGGTCGTCCCGGGGGCCGCCCTGGACGGGCACGGATACACCGGTGTCGGATAGCGCGTGCCGGGGCTTGCTGGACGGGGTCTCGCTCATCGGGGTCCTCTTCCGCAGGGGGAGCTCTGCTCCCCTGTCCATCGCGCCGGCACCCCGCGGCCGTTACGAATCGGAGACCGGAGCGCCAGTCAGCGGGCCATCGCCTGCAGGCGCGCGATCCGGTCCTCCATCGGCGGGTGGGTGGAGAACCACTTCGCCATCTTCTCGCCGGGACGGAACGGGTTCGCGATCATCAGGTGCGACTGCGAGGTCAGGCGCGGGTCCGGCGGCAGCGGCGCCGCGGCCGTCCCGTACTTCAGCTTGTGCAGCGCTGACGCCAGTGCCAGCGGGTCCCCGGTCAGCTCGGCCCCCGAGGCGTCGGCCTGGTACTCGCGGGACCGGCTCACGGCCATCTGCACGACGCCGGCCGCGATCGGCCCGAGCATCGCGACCAGGATGATCGCGATCGGGTTCGGGCGGTCCTCGTCGCCCCCGCCGAACAGGTTCGCGAACATCGCGAAGTTGGCGATGAAGCTGACCGCCGAGGCCATCGCCCCGGCCACCGACGAGATCAGGATGTCCCGGTTGTAGACGTGGCTGAGCTCGTGCCCGATCACCGCGCGCAGCTCGCGCTCGTCCAGCAGGTGCATCAGCCCGGTGGTCACGCAGACCGCCGCGTTGCGCGGGTTGCGGCCGGTGGCGAACGCGTTGGGGGCGTCGGTCGGGCTGATGTGCAGCGAGGGCATGGGCTGGCGCGCACGCTGGCTGAGCTCGCGCACGATCCGGAACAGCTGCGGGTACTCGGCCTCGGTGACCGGCTGCGCGTGCATCGAGCGCAGCGCCAGCTTCGCCGAGTTGAAGTAGGCCCAGCCGTTCATCCCGAAGGCGATCACCAGCGCGATCACCAGTCCGACCCGGCCGGCGACGAGCCCGCCGAGCGCGAGGATCAACGCACTCATACCGCCGAGCAGTACGGCGGTCTTCAGTCCGTTCATGTGGCCGTGCACGCCGCCCTCACCTTCCCGTGCGGTCCTGCGGGTGTTCCCCCGGTGAACGGACGAACCGGGCAGCACGTTCCCGGGTGTGACCGAGGTCGGCAGCGGTGCTCACGCCGGCGCGTCCGGCCCGGCGAACCGCTCCCCGCGGACGTCGGTCCCCTCCGGCGCGTGCGTGACGAAGTGGCTCCGCGGCACCGCCAGGAACAAGGCGGTCGCCGTCACCGCGACCCGGCCGCCGAGCCGGCCCTCGCCGCTGACGAACAACTTCCGGCCGTCCCGGCGGTCGATCCGTGCGGCGAGGTGCAGGGGCGTGCCCAGCGGGACCGGCGCCCGGTACCGGGTCCCGAGCTCGCCGGTGACGTAGGTCTCGTCGAGGTGGTGCTGCAGCGCGCCGAACAGCTCGTCCATGGCCGTGGCCAGGACCCCGCCGTGCGCCAGCCCGGGCGCGCCCTGGTGCGCGGAGCCGGCCACGAACTCCCCGACGACGGTGGGCCGGCCCTGGTCGTCGGGTCCGGGGTCGGCGAACCGCAGCCGCAGGCCACCGGGCCCGTCGCCGCAGGCCACGCAGCCGGCGTAGTGCCGCGGGAGCGGTCGCGGATCGGTCGTACTGTTCGTCCCCAGGGCACCCGTCACGTGCGCGAGGCTAACCCGGCGTGGATGATCCGGGGCATGAGCGACATCGAGGTCCGGACCGAGATCACCGACGGCGTCGCGGTGCTCACCGTGGCGAACCCGGCACGACGCAACGCGCTGAACCTGGAGCTGTCCCAGAGGCTCGTCGAGGCCGTCGACTCGGCCGCGGCGGACGACGGCGTCGGCGCGATCGTGGTGACAGGCGAGCCGCCGGCGTTCTGTGCCGGCGGTGACCTCGGCGAGCTGCAGGAGGCCGACCCGGCCACGCTCAAGCGCGTCTACTCCGGGTTCCTCGCCATCGCCTCCTGCCCGCTGCCCACGCTCGCCGCGGTGAACGGTGCCGCGGTCGGTGCCGGGATCAACCTGGCGCTGGCCTGTGATGTCCGCCTGGCCGGGCCGACCGCGAAGTTCGACGTCCGGTTCATGCAGCTCGGCCTGCACCCCGGCGGTGGCTACACCTGGATGGCGCACCGCGCGCTCGGTGCTCAGGGCACGGCCGCGATGACGCTGTTCGGCGACGTCCTGAACGCCCGGGAGGCCGAACGGGTGGGTCTGGCCTGGCGCGCCTACGACACCGACGACGACCTGATGGCCGGCGCCCGCGAGCTCGCCGGCCGGGCCGCGGCCGCACCGCGGGACCTCATCACCACGACGAAGGCGACGATGCGGATCGCCTCCCGGCTGGACGCGCACACCGACGCGACCGACGTCGAGGTCCGCGCCCAGGCCGAGTCCGTGCACTCCGACGCGTTCGCCGAGCGGGTCGCCGCGCTCCAGCAGAAGATCGGCAAGAAGTGACCGGACTCACTCACGGGTACCGATATCGACCTGTGACGTGGACCCGGGGCGGGGGACGCTGTCCCGAACCGCGAGTTAACCTCGACTGAGCACCGAACGTCCTACGGAACCGGGGGCCGATCTGCCCATGACCACCAGCGACACCTCAGCCGACGCCCGGGAGCCCGAGGTCGTCAAGCGCGATCGTGTCGTGATCCGGTTCGCGGGTGACTCCGGTGACGGCATGCAGCTCACCGGTGACCGGTTCACCTCGGAGACGGCGAACTTCGGCAACGACCTGTCGACGCTGCCGAACTTCCCGGCCGAGATCCGAGCTCCTGCCGGCACGCTTCCCGGTGTCTCGTCGTTCCAGCTGCACTTCGCGAACTACGACATCCTGACCCCGGGCGACCGGCCGGACGTGCTGGTCGCGATGAACCCGGCGGCGCTGAAGGCGAACATCGGCGACCTGCCGCACGGCGGTGTCCTGATCGTCAACACCGACGAGTTCACCAAGCGGAACCTGACCAAGGTCGGCTACGAGGCGAACCCGCTCGAGGACGACTCGCTGGAGCCCTACGCGGTGCACGGCGTCGCGATGGCGACGCTGACCCGCGGGGCGCTGGAGGAGACCGGGCTGTCGAAGAAGGACGCCGGGCGGGCGAAGAACATGTTCGCGCTCGGGTTGCTGTCCTGGATGTATCACCGGCCCAGCGACTCGACCGAGCGGTTCCTGCGGGAGAAGTTCGCCAAGCGCCCGGACCTGGCCGAGGCCAACGTGCTGGCGTTCCGCGCCGGGCATGCCTACGGCGAGACCACCGAGGCGTTCGCGGTCACCTACGAGGTCGCCCCGGCGCAGCTGGACCCGGGCACCTACCGCCAGATCACCGGCAACGCCGCGCTGGCCTACGGCATCGTCGCGGCCGGGCGGACCACAGGGCTGCCGGTCTTCCTGGGCACCTACCCGATCACGCCGGCCTCGGACGTGCTGCACGAGCTGTCCAAGCACAAGTCGTTCGGGGTGACCACGTTCCAGGCCGAGGACGAGATCTCCGGCGTCGGTGCCGCGCTCGGTGCGGCGTTCGGCGGGGCGCTGGGGGTGACTACGACATCCGGGCCGGGTGTCGCGCTCAAGGCCGAGACCGTCGGTCTCGGGGTGGCGCTGGAGCTGCCGCTGCTGGTGATCGACGTGCAGCGCGGCGGACCGTCGACCGGGCTGCCGACCAAGACCGAGCAGGCCGACCTGCTGCAGGCGATGTACGGGCGCAACGGCGAGGCGCCGCTGCCGATCGTCGCCCCGTGCACGCCGGGCGACTGCTTCTCGGCGGCGGTCGAGGCCGCCGCGATCGCGGTCAGATACCGGACGCCGGTGATGCTGCTGTCCGACGGGGCGCTGGCCAACGGCTCGGAGCCGTGGAAGATCCCGGACGTCGGGACGCTGCCGGTCATCGACCCGGGCTTCGCCACCGAGCCGAACGCCCCGGACGGGTCCGGCGAGTTCTGGCCCTACCTGCGCGACACCGACACCCTGGCCCGGCCCTGGGCGATCCCCGGCACCGCCGGCCTGGAGCACCGCGTCGGCGGGCTGGAGAAGGCCGACGGGCGCGGCTCGATCTCCTACGACCCGGACAACCACGACCGGATGGTGCGGCTGCGCCAGGCCAAGATCGACGGCATCGAGGTGCCGGACCTCACCGTGGACGACCCGCACGGTGACTCGGACATGCTCGTCATCGGCTGGGGATCGACCTACGGCCCGGTCAACGCCGCGGCCCGGCGGGTGCGCAACCTCGGCCACAAGGTCGCGACCACGCACCTGCGCAACCTCAACCCGATGCCGGCCAACCTCGGCGAGGTCCTCGGCTCCTACCGCACCGTGCTCTGCCCCGAGATGAACCTCGGGCAGCTGGCGATGCTGCTGCGGGCGCGGCACCTGGTCGACGTCAAGAGCTACACGAAGGTCGCCGGGCTCCCGTTCGGCGCCGAGGAGCTGCAGGACGTGTTCCTCGACTACCTGACGGGCAAGCACCCCGAGTCGGCCGCCGACACCACCTCAGCGACCACTGGAGCGCAGGCATGAGCGCCACCGACCTGGGCCTGCCGACGATCGGCGGGCTCGACGGGGTCCCGACCACCGACGACAAGCAGACCGCCAAGGACTACACCTCCGACCAGGAGGTCCGCTGGTGCCCCGGCTGCGGTGACTACGCCGTGCTCGCCGCGGTCCGCCAGTTCCTGCCCACGCTGGGCATCAAGCGCGAGAACACCGTGTTCGTCTCCGGTATCGGCTGCAGCTCGCGGTTCCCGTACTACCTCAACACCTACGGGATGCACTCGATCCACGGCCGCGCCCCGACGATCGCGACCGGCCTGGCCACCACCCGGCCGGACCTGTCGGTGTGGGTCGTCACCGGCGACGGCGACGCGCTGTCGATCGGCGGCAACCACCTGATCCACGCGCTGCGCCGCAACGTCAACCTCAAGATCCTGCTGTTCAACAACCGGATCTACGGGCTGACCAAGGGCCAGTACTCGCCGACCTCCGAGGTCGGCAAGGTCACCAAGTCGACGCCGATGGGGTCGCTGGACCACCCGTTCAACCCGATCTCGCTGGCGCTGGGCGCCGAGGCGTCGTTCGTCGGGCGGGCGCTGGACTCGGATCGCAAGAGCCTGCAGTCCGTGCTCGGCGCCGCCGCCGCGCACCGCGGCTCGGCCCTGGTCGAGATCTTCCAGGACTGCCCGATCTTCAACGACGGCAGCTTCGACGTGCTGCGCAAGGGCGAGAACGACAACCGGCTGATCCCGGTCACCCACGGTGAGCCGATCCGGTTCGGCACCGAGGGCTCCGACGGCCTGGGCAGCCACGCCGTCGTCCAGGACGGGTTCGGGCTCAAGGTCGTCGAGGCCGCTTCCGTGGATCCGTCGGAGATCGTCACCCACGACGCGACCGACCACGAGCTGGCCTTCGCGCTGTCCCGGCTGTCGGACCAGGATCTCACCCACACCGTCACCGGCATCTTCCGCAACGCCCCGCGGACCACCTACGACGACGCCGCCCGCGCCCAGGTGCAGGCGGCCCGCGAGGCCAAGCCGGACGCCGACCTGCAGGCCCTGCTCAACGGACAGGACACCTGGACGATCCTCTAGAGCGACCCGGCGCGACGGCCCCCGGTGCACACACCGCACCGGGGGCCGTTCGCTTGCTCGGGCCGTTCGGGGTGCGCACCGTCCGCGGCGGCACGACGGTCACGCCCGGCTCCGAGGGGCACCCTCGGGCCCCGGCGGAGGCGAGGTCCCCCGGGACATCCCGAGGAGCGGACCCGCGCCCGGCCCTCGCCGAGAGGTACCTGAGCGCGAGAATCCGCCGAGGCCCGGACGACCGTGGTGTACCTCTCGGGGCAGCGCCGTCAGCCGGCGCCCGGGCGCTCGTTCCAGGCGGTGAACCCGGCGGCTCGGGCCGCGCTGTCACCGGTGAAGTACAGGTCGGCGCGGGTACGGACGTAGTAGGGCGACTCCGGGGTGTGGAACCGGCGCGACCCGCTGTGCGCCTTCACCCGATGCGTCTCGGGCGGGTCGGAACCGTCCTCGGGAGCGAGGATCGAGCCGGGGAACGGACCCGGACGGGTGCCCTGCGGGACCGGATCGGACGTCGCTGCCGGGCTGATCAGCCCGGAGTCCAGCGCGGCCAGGGCCGAACCGCCGGCCGCCGCGGTCCCACCGGCCGCCGCCGCGGCACCGCCGGGGGCCGTCGCGGCGCCGCCGGACCGCGGTGGGACCGGCATCGGCTCGGGTGGGCCCGCCTGCTCGGCCGGCCCGACCCCCGGCAGCGCCTGCGGCTCGACGTCGTCGCGCAGCGCGTGTCGCCCGGTCGGGCCGGGCTCCGGGTCGTCCTCGACATGCGAAGCCGGGGCCCCGGCCGCGGGCCGGTCCGCCGGACGGGCCTGCTCCGGGACCGCACCCGCGGGCGCGGCGCCGCCCGTGCCGCGAGACGGGTCGTCCGCTGTCCCGGTCCCCGCTGCCCCGGCGCCTGGCGCCCTGGTGCCGACAGCAGCGGGCTCGGCAGCAGCGGCCTCGGCAGCCGACACACCGTGCCCCGCCGGGCCTCCGCCCCTTGCCGCGTCGCCCGCGGCGGTGTCGGCCGGAGCGGTGTCAGCCGGAGCGGTGTCAGCCGGAGCGGTGTCGCCCGGACCGGCATCGGCCGCGGCGCCACCCGAGCCCGTGACCGTCTCGCTCGGTGCGGCCGCCGCGCGGGGGGCCTCCCCCGGTGCCGCGGCGGCGGACGAGGCGGACGGGGCCGCCGGGCGGGCCGGCCGGTCCCCGTCGTCCCAGGCGCCCGGGGCATCCTCGGCCCGCGCGGCGTCGGGTGCCGGTCCGCGACCCTGCGCGGGCCTCGCGGGACCGGAGCCCTCTGGCACCGCCGTGCCCGCCACGCCCGGTTCGGTGTGCGACGCCCCGGCATCGCCATGGGGCGCAGCCTGCGCGCCACCGGTGACCGTGTCCGCGTCACCCCCGGACGGCGCACCGGGCGCCGCCCCACGGCGTCGTCGGGCGACCAACAGGCCCACCACCACCACGAGCACCACCAGGACCGCGAGCAGTCCCCACATCCAGCCCATGACCGGACCCCCGTCCGCCCTCGACAGCCGTCTTCGACCGGCCGTGCTTGATATCACGGATCGTGCAGATGTCACGAACACTCGCACGACCGTGCGGCCGGCACCGATCATGGTGCCCGTGACACGACGGTGCGCGGTAACCCGATGACCATCCATTCGCCCGAACGAACCACCCACGAACGGGACGAGCGTGACCGCACCGGTCTGCTGCTCGGCATCGGCGCGTACACCGTGTGGGGACTGTTTCCGGCCTTCTGGCCGCTGCTCGATCCGGCCACCCCGCTGGAGGTGCTCGCCCACCGCATCCTCTGGACAGCGGTGCTCATGTCCGGCGTGCTCTTCGCGCTCCGCGGCTGGCGGCACCTGCGCGGCCTCGGGACCCGCGGCTGGCTCGCGGTCACCGCGGCCTCGGTGGTCATCGCGGTGAACTGGGGGCTGTACATCTGGGGCGTCTCGGTCGACCTGGTCGTCGAGGCCGCACTCGGCTACTACGTCAGCCCGCTGGTCAGCGTGCTGCTCGGCGTGCTCGTGCTGGGCGAGCGGCTCCGGGGCGCCCAGTGGGCCGCGCTGGCCCTGGCGGCCGCCGCGGTGCTGGTGATCGCGATCGGGGGCGGCGCGACCCCCTGGCTGTCGCTGGCGCTGGCCGCCTCGTTCGGCTGCTACGGGCTGCTCAAGGCCACCGTCCCGCTGCCGGCGGCGGCCAGTCTCACGGCCGAGGGGCTGGTCCTGGTCGTCCCCGCCGCCGGGTTCGTGCTGGCGCTGCAGCTGCTGGGCGCCGCGACGTTCGCCGAGCTCGGGCCGGGGCACCTGCTGCTGATGCTCGCGGCCGGACCGGCGACCGCGCTACCGTTGCTGCTCTACGGCGCGTCCGCCCGCCGGATCCCGCTGTCCACGCTGGGCGTGCTGATGTACCTGAACCCGACGCTGCAGTTCCTGTGGGGCGTCCTCGTCGTGGGCGAGGAGATGCCGCCGAGCCGCTGGGCCGGCTTCGCGCTGGTCTGGGTGGCCCTGGTCGTCTTCACCGTGGACCTGGTGCGACGGGCCCGCCGGGCGCCGGCGGTGCTCGCGACCGGCGGGCCCTGATCCGGGTCCGGGCGGGAGACCGGCCGCAGGTGCTCAGCCGGTGCGCTCGACCGTGTAGTCGGTCAGGGTGCGCAGGGCGTCGATCGCCGGGCAGGCCGGAAGCGCGTCCAGCTCGGCGCGGGCCCGGTCGGCGTAGCCGGCCACGGTCCCCCGGGCGGCCACC
This sequence comes from Pseudonocardia nantongensis, assembly GCF_046546495.1. NCBI lineage: Bacteria > Bacillati > Actinomycetota > Actinomycetes > Pseudonocardiales > Pseudonocardiaceae > Pseudonocardia > Pseudonocardia nantongensis. Next base: position 25,947 of record NZ_JBKGXT010000005.1, read on the forward strand.
AGCCCGTTCCCCGACCGCAGCAGCTCCAGCGCCTCGGCGACCTCGGCGTCATCGGTGATCGGGGCGGCCAGCAGCTCACGCAGCCGCCGGGCGTCCGGCGAGTCGTCGCCGTCGCGCAGCGCGTAGAGCATCGGCAGCGTGTGCACGCCCTCGCGCAGGTCGGTGCCCGGCGTCTTGCCCGAGTCGTCCGCGGGGGACGCGATGTCGATGATGTCGTCCGAGATCTGGAACGCCGTGCCGATCAGGTCACCGAACCGGCGCAACGCCTCGACGTGCTCGGCCGGGGCGCCGGAGAACATCCCGCCGTACCGGCCGGAGGTCGCGATCAGCGAGCCGGTCTTCTCGGCGACCACCCGCAGGTAGTGCTCGACCGGGTCGTCCGACTCCTTCGGGCCCCGGGTCTCACGCATCTGCCCGGTGACGAGCTGGGCGAACGTCTCGGCCACGATCCGCACCGCGTTCGGACCGAGGTCGGCCACCAACCGGGACGCGTGCGCGAACAGGAAGTCCCCGGTCAGGATCGCGACCGAGTTGTCCCAGCGGGAGTTCGCGCTCTGCGCACCACGGCGCATCGCGGCCTCGTCCATCACGTCGTCGTGGTACAGCGTGGCCAGGTGGATGAGCTCCACCACGGCCGCCGCGGTGATCACGTCGTCCCGTTCCGGATGCGGTCCGACCTGCGCCGCGAGCACCGTGAACAGCGGCCGGAACCGCTTCCCGCCTGCGTCGATGAGGTGCAGCGAGGTCGCGGTGACGAACTCGTAGTCGCTGTGCACCTCGCGGTGCAGCAGGTCCTCGACCCGCTTCAGCCCGTCCGCCGTGGCCTCGGCCAAGCCCGGATCGGCCATCCGGACCCCGGCCACACTCTGTGTCTCCACCCCCACAGCGTACGAACGTCAGCCCGCGAACGCGCCGCTGGCGGCCCATTCGAGGACGGGTGTGGGAAGAATCCCGAGGAGCAGCGTCGCCAGCGTGCCCAGGGTGATCGCCACGGTGGTGAACGCGCCCGGTACGACGACGGTCGGCCCGTCCTCGGCCGGCTCGCTGAAGTACATCAGCACGACCACCCGCAGGTAGAAGAACGCCGCCACCGCGCTGGCGATCAGGGCGATCACCACCAGCGGGACCATGCCGTCCGCCGAGGCGGCCGAGAACACCGCGAACTTGGCGGTGAACCCGCTGGTCAGCGGGATCCCGGCGAGCGCGAGCAGCAGGAACGTCATGACGCCTGCGACCAGCGGCGAGCGCTTGGCCAGCCCGGCCCACGCCGACAGGTGCCCCGCCTCGCCGTCCGGTCCGCGGACAAGCGAGACGATGCCGAACACCGCGATCGTGGTGAACCCGTAGGCCACCAGGTAGAACAGCATCCCGGCGGTGCCCTGCGGCGTGATCGCCATCGCCCCGAGCAGCAGGAACCCGGCGTGCGCGATCGACGAGTAGGCGATCATCCGCTTGACGTCGGTCTGGGTGAGGCCGAGCACCGCGCCGATCGCCATCGACACGATCGCGACCGCCCAGAGCACGCCGCGCCACTCCCAGCGGGTGCTGCCGAACGCCACGTACAGCACCCGGGCGATGGCACCGAACGCCGCCACCTTCGTGCAGGCCGCCATGAACGCCGTGACCGGTGTCGGGGCGCCCTGGTAGACGTCCGGGGTCCAGGTGTGGAACGGGCCCACCGAACCCTTGAACAGCAGCCCGACCAGCAGCAACGCGAGTCCGGCGAACAGCAGCGTGTCCGAGGCGAGGCTGCCCGCGGCCGCCTGCGAGATCTCGGAGAGCCGGACCGAGCCGGCGTAGCCGTAGAGCAGTGCGATGCCGTACAGGAAGAACGCCGAGGCGAACGCGCCGAGCAGGAAGTACTTGACGGCCGCCTCGTGCGACAGCAACCGCCTGCGCCGGGCCAGCCCGCACATCAGGTACAGCGGCAGCGACAGCACCTCGAGTGCGATGAACATCGTCAGCAGGTCGTTGGCGGCGACGAAGGCCATCATCCCGCCGAGCGCGAACAGCGCGAACGGGAACGGCTCGGTCTGCATCGTCGGGGCCTGGCCGGGCAGGCCGTAGGACCGGTCGACGTGCTCCGGGGCGTCGTCGGACGGCGGGGAGCCTGCCCCGGCGGAGCCGCCGCCGTTGCGGACGGCGGCCCGCTCGGCGGACGAGGCGACGAACACGCCGCCCGGCTCCACCGACCGGTCGGCCAGCATCAGCAGGCTCGGGATGGCCAGCACCAGCAGCGTCCCCCACAGGAACAGCGTCGGGACGTCGACGGCCAGCGCGGCCCCGAAGGTGAGCACCGGGTCGGGCCCGGACAGCGCGTAGCCGGCCAGCGCGATCAGCGCCGCGACCATGGTGAGCACCGTCCACAGCACCTGCACCGGCCAGCGCTGGTGCCGGGGCAGGAACGCCTCCAGCAGCACCGACACGCACGCGCCGGCGAACACGATCCACAGCGGCGCCGACGCCGCCCAGTCGATCGCCGGCATCTCGATCACGGACGGCGGCTGCGCCGGTACGAGGCCTGCCAGGGAGCTGCTCATCGGGGGATCCCTCCCACCTGCACCGGGTCGGCCAGGCCGACCTCCTGCATGGTCGCCGTCACCGACGGGTTGATCAGGTCGAGTACCGGCGCCGGGTAGAAGCCGAGCACCACGATGGCGACGATCAGCGGCGCGAGCACCCCGATCTCGCGACCGGTCAGGTCCGGGAAGCCGGTGCCCTTGCGGGCCGCCGCCACCCCGGGGTCGATCATCGAACCGGGCCCGCCCGCGCCGCCGCGTTCCAGCGCCGCGATCACCGCGGTGCCGCGGACCGGGCCCTGCATGGTGCGCTGGTAGAACCAGAGCACGTAGAGCGCGGCGAAGATGATCCCGATCGTCGCGATGATCGTGAACACCGGCCGGGTCGGGAACGAGCCGACCAGCACCAGGAACTCGGAGACGAACGCATTCGTCCCGGGCAACGCCAGCGAACTCATCCCGGCCAGCAGCAGGCACCCCGCCATCACCGGGGCCAGCTTCGCGACGCCGCCGTAGTCGGAGATCAGCCGCGATCCGCCGCGGCTGATCAGCACGCCGACCATCACGAACAGCATGCCGGTCGAGAGCCCGTGGTTGACCATGTAGAGCGTCGCCCCGGCGAAGGCCTGCGAGGAGAACGCGAACACGCCCAGGGCGATGAAACCGAAGTGCGCCACCGAGGTGTAGGCGACGAACCGGCCCATGTCGTCCTGACCGACCGCGAGCAGCGCGGCGTAGATGATCCCGGCGACGGCCAGCACCAGCACCAGCGGCGCCATGATCTGGCTGGCCTGCGGGAACAGCGGCAGCAGGTAGCGCAGGAAGCCGAACGTGCCGACCTTGTCCAGCACGCCGACGAGCAGCACCGCACCGACGATCGGGGCCTCGGCGCCGGCGTCGGGCAGCCAGGTGTGGAACGGCACCAGCGGCGCCTTGATCGCGAACGCGGCGAAGAAGCCGAGGAACAGCCACACCTGGGTGGAGGCCGGGACGCTCGACGCCATCGCCTGCAGGTCGGCCCAGGTGAACGTGCCCTGCCCCAGCTGCTCCTCGCTGACCACGAACAGCCCGATCAGCGACGCGAGCATGATCAGGCCGCCGAGCAGTGAGTAGAGGAAGAACTTGACCGCCGCGTACTGCCGCCTCGGCCCGCCGAAGCGGCCGATCAGGAAGTACATCGGGACCAGCATGGCCTCGAAGAACACGTAGAACAGGAAGACGTCGGTGGCGGCGAAGACGCCGACCAGCGTCGCCTCGGTCGCCAGCAGCAGCGCGAAGTACCCCGCGGCCGACCGGCCCTCGGGCAGCTTCTCCGCCCAGGCGAAGAGCATCAGGCCGGGCACCAGGAACGCCGTCAGGCCGATCATCGCCAGCGCGATGCCGTCCACGCCGAACGCGATGTGCGTCCCGAACGCCGGGATCCACGGGATCGAGAACTCGAGCTGGAAGCGGGTCCCGGCCTCCGCGGCCGGGATCGAGTAGACCGACCACGCGACGACGACGAGCACGAGCTCGAGCAGTGCAGTCGCCATCGCGACGCCCTTGGCGGCGGCGGTGTTGTGCCGCAGCGGGTACATCACCAGGGCACCCACGACCGGCAGCAGCAGCAGGAGGACCAGCAGCGGGTTGCCCCCGGAGTCCGGGACGATCGGGGCGGCGACATTCAACGGGGCGGCGACATTCAACAGCAGCATCAGACGAACCTCACTGCCAGCATCGCGGCGACGATGAGGACACCGCCGCCGAGCATCGAGAGTGCGTAGGACCGGACGAACCCGGTCTGCAGCCGGCGCAGCCGGCCGGAGCTGCCGCCGAACCCGGCGGCCACGCCGTTGACCAGGCCGTCGACCCCGCGGTTGTCGAAGAAGACCAGGATCCGGGTGAGCCAGATTCCGGGTCGTTCGACGAACGCCTCGTTGAACGCGTTCGCCCCCAGGTCGGCGCGCGCCGCGGCCACCACCGGGGAGACCCGCTGCGGCCGCTGCACCGGCACCGCCCGGCGGCCGACGAACAGGTAGGCCAGCAGCACGCCGAGCAACGAGACGCCGACGACCAGCCACGGGATCACCGCGTGCGGCAGCGCACCGCCGGAGAGCTCGACCCGCTCCCCGACCGACGGGGACAGCCAGCCCGGCAGCACCGGGTAGAGCAGCGCACCGGCCCCGATCGAGCCGAGCGCCAGGACGATCATCGGCGCGGTCATCGTCACCGGGGACTCGTGCGGGTGGTAGTCGCGGCCGTCGGCCGAGGTCAGGTCCTTCCAGCGGGCCCGGCCGAAGAAGGTCATCAGCATCAGCCGGGTCATGTAGAAGCCGGTGAGCCCGGCGGCCAGCGTCGCCAGCCCGCCGAACACCCAGCCCTGCCAGCCCTCCTGGGCGAACGCGGCCTCGATGATCGCGTCCTTGGAGAAGTAGCCGGACAGGAACGGGAACCCGATCAGCGCCAGGTAGCCGAGGCCGAAGGTCACGAAGGTGACGGGCAGCTTGCGCCAGAGCCCGCCGAACCGGCGCATGTCGACGTCGTCGTTCATCGCGTGCATCACCGAGCCGGCCCCGAGGAACAACCCGGCCTTGAAGAAGCCGTGCGTGAGCAGGTGCAGGATGCCCAGCGCGTAGCCGACCGGCCCGAGCCCGACGGCCAGGATCATGTAGCCGATCTGGCTGACCGTGGAGTAGGCGAGCACCTTCTTGATGTCGTCGTAGGCGCAGCCGACGATCGCGCCGATCATCAGCGTGATCGCGCCGATCAGGCAGACGACCAGCCGTCCGGTGTCGGACAGGTTGTAGATCGGCGCGGCCCGGGCGATCAGGTAGACACCCGCGGTGACCATCGTCGCGGCGTGGATCAGGGCCGAGACCGGGGTCGGGCCCTCCATCGCGTCCGGGAGCCATGACTGCAGCGGGAACTGGCCGGACTTGCCGCAGGCGCCGAGCAGGAGCAGCAGCGTGATCGCCAGGACGGCGCCGCCGGGCACCTCGCCGATCCGGGCGAAGACCTCGGAGTACTGCAGCGTGCCGAGCTCCAGCCAGAGCAGGAAGATCGCGATGGCCAGGCCGACGTCACCGACCCGGTTCATCAGGAACGCCTTCTTCGCCGCGGTCGCCGCGGACGGGCGGTCCTGGTAGAAGCCGATCAGCAGGTAGGACGCCAGGCCGACGCCCTCCCAGCCCAGATAGAGCAGCACGAAGTTGTTGGCCAGGACCAGCACCAGCATCGCCGCGACGAACAGGTTCAGCTGGGCGAAGAACCGGCGCCTGTTCGGGTCGTGGCTCATGTACCCGACCGAGTACAGGTGGATGAGCGCACCGACACCGGTGATCAGCAGGACGAACGTCAGCGACAGCGGGTCGAGCCGGAGCCCGAAGTCGACGTCCAGCGCGCCCGAGGACATCCAGGAGTAGACCGACAGCTCGCGGGTGCGCTGCTCGGGGGACAGCCCGGTGGTCTCGAGGAAGATCGCGAGGCCGACCGCGAACGCGCCGACCACGGTGCCGACGCCGAGCCAGTGGCCCCAGGCGTCCGCGCGGCGGCCGGCGAGGAACAGGACCAGCGCGCCGGCCGCGGGCAGGGCGACCAGGAGCCAGGCCAGCGAGGCCGCTCCGGTCGCCGGTTCGGCGGCCTGCGCGAGGGTGACGGGGAGCTGGTACACGCGCGGGCTCCTAGTACTTCAGCAGGTTCGCGTCGTCCACGGAGGACGACTGCCGGGCGCGGAAGACCGCGGTGATGATGGCCAGGCCGACGACGACCTCGCACGCCGCGACGACCATCACGAACAGCGCCATGACCTGGCCGTTCAGATCGCCGTTGATCCGCGAGAAGGTGACCAGCGTCAGGTTGACCGCGTTCAGCATCAGCTCGATGCACATGAACACCACGACCGCGTTGCGGCGCACCAGCACGCCGACCGCGCCGATCGCGAACAGCAGCGCCGACAGGAGCAGGTAGTACTCGGGCCTCACTTCTCGTGCTCCCCCGTGTCGCTGGCCTCGCCGGCCTCGATCGTCCGGTCCGGGGCCGGTCGCCCGGTGAGCGCGTGCGCATCCGGGGTGGTGGTGTCCGGGACGTCCACCGAGACCGACTCGATGATCTCGGCGAGCGACTCCGGTGCGACCGAGCCGTCCGGCAGCAGCGCGGGCACGGCCACCGAGTTCGCGGTGGCGTAGACGCCCGGGCCCGGCAGCGGGGAGACCCGCGCGTGCTCGCCGCGCAGCCGGCGCAGCACGGTGGCCCGCTGCCCGATCTTGGTGTGCAGCGGGGCCTGGGCCGCGGTGAGCACCATCCCGCCGAGCGCCGCCACCATCAGCAGCGCCGCCGAGAGCTCGAACGCCAGCAGGTAGTCGGTGAAGATCAGCCGGCCGAGCCCCGCGACGTTGGCGCTCGACCCCTGCCCGCCTGCTGCGAGCCCGGCCGGGGTCACCTCGGTCAGCCCGCGGGCGACGCCGCCGACCAGCAGTGCCGCCAGCGCGAGGCCGAACAGCAGCGCCGCGACTCGCTGCCCGCGCAGCACCTCGATCACCGAGTCCCTGGAGTCGCGCCCGACCAGCATCAGCACGAACAGGAACAACATCATCACCGCGCCGGTGTAGACGATGATCTGCGCGACCCCGAGGAACGGCGCCGCTTGCAGGATGTAGAGCACGGCGATCGAGAACATCGTCAGCACCAGCATCAGCGCGGCGTGTACCGCGTGCCGGGCGAAGACCAGGCCGAGCGCCCCGGCCAGCGCGACCGGGCCGAGGATCCAGAACGCGACCGCCTCGCCGGTGGTGACCTCGCCGCCGGCCTGGGCGAGCACGGTGAGCGTGCCCAGGGTCGAGGTCTGCTCCGCGAGCACGCTCACCGGACCTGGTCCCCGGTCGGGTCCTGCGGGGAGGCCTTGGCCAGGCTCGGGCCCTGGACGTAGTAGTCCTGCTCGTCGTCCCCGAGGCGCATCGGGTGCGGCGGCTGCTCCATGCCGGGCAGCAGCGGCGCCATCAGCTGCTCCTTGGTGTAGATGAGGTCCTGCCGGTTGTCGTCGGCCAGCTCGTAGAAGTTGGTCATCGTCAGCGACCGGGTCGGGCAGGCCTCGATGCACAGGCCGCAGCCGATGCACCGCAGGTAGTTGATCTGGTAGATCGCGCCGTAGCGCTCACCCGGCGAGTACCGGGCCTCCTCGGTGTTGTCCCCGCCCTCGACGTAGATCGCGTCGGCCGGGCAGGCCCAGGCGCACAGCTCGCAGCCCACGCACTTCTCCAGCCCGTCCGGGTGCCGGTTGAGCTGGTGCCGCCCGTGGTAGCGCGGAGCGGCGGGCGGGAAGTCCTCGGGGTACTCCTCGGTGACCACCTTCTTGAACATCGTCGAGAAGGTGACGCCGAAGCCCTTGAAGAAGTCGAACATCTACTCGCTCTCCCTTCCGGCGCCCACGGCCTTGCGGCGCTTCGGGGGTGCATCGGGGACCGTGAGGTCCAGGGGTGGCACCGGGTAGTCCGACGCCGGCTCCACCGGTGCGGGCTCGGTCTGGCGGTCCGGCAGCAGCAGCGCCACCGTCAGCACGACGGCCAGGCCGAAGCCGATCAGCACCAGCAGCAGCAGGTAGTTGTCGCCGCCGGTGGACACGTAGGTGCGGATGCCGAAGATCGCCACGATCCAGACCAGCATCACCGGGATCAGGACCTTCCAGCCCAGCTTCATGAACTGGTCGTAGCGGAACCGGGGCAGCGTGCCGCGCAGCCAGATGAACACGAACAGGAACAGCAGGACCTTGATGATGAAGGCCACGAACTGCAGCCAGCCGTAGGCGTTGAGGAAGCTCAGCGGCCACGGCCACATCCCGCCGCCGAGGAACAGCGTCACCGCCATCGCCGAGACGGTCACCATGTTCACGTACTCGGCCAGGAAGAACAGCGCGAACTTCAGCGACGAGTACTCGGTGTGGAACCCGCCGACCAGCTCCGACTCGGCCTCCGGGAGGTCGAACGGGGCCCGGTTGGTCTCGCCCACCATCGAGATCACGAAGACCACGAAGCTCGGGATCAGCAGCCAGAAGTACCAGCCCGACGCCTGCGCGGCGACGATCCCGGCAGTGGACCCGGACCCGGCGTAGAGCACCACGCCGACCAGGGTCAGGCCGAGCGCGATCTCGTAGGAGATCACCTGCGCGGCCGAGCGCAGCGCGCCGAGCAGCGAGTACGGCGAGCCGGACGCCCAGCCGCCGAGCACGATCCCGTACACCCCGATCGAGGAGCAGGCCAGCACCACGAACACGCCGATCGGCAGGTCGACCAGCTGCAGCACGGTCTCCTCGCCGAAGATCGTGACCTCGCCGCCGAACGGGATCACCGAGAACGCCACGAACGCCGGCACGGTCGAGATGACCGGGGCGATGAAGTAGACCTTCTTGTCGGCCAGCGCCGGCACGATGTCTTCCTTGAACGCCAGCTTCAGCCCATCGGCGAGGCTCTGCAACCAGCCGCCGGGGCCGGTCCGGTTCGGGCCCGGCCGGTGCTGCATCCGGCCGACGACCTTGCGCTCCCAGTTGATCATGAAAAGGGTGAGCACGACACCGAGCGCGAACAGCCCGACGACCTTGATCAGGATCAGCCAGATCGGGTCGTCGGCCAGCAGTTGCTGGGTGCGGGTCATCCCGTCCGCCGGGGGCGGGACCTGCGCGGGGAGCAGGGCCAGGAGGTTCACGAGGCGCTCCCGCTGGTTCCGGCCGGCACGACGCCGACCAGGTCTCCGTGGCCGGCCCCGAGGGTCGGCCGGACGTGCGAGCCGGGTGAGCAGGTCGGCAGCCAGACGACGCCGTCCGGCAGGTCGGCCAGCGACACCGGCAGGGTGACCGTCCCGCGGTCGGTGCGCACCGCCGCGTCCGCGCCCTCGGTCAGGCCGAGCCGCTCCGCGGTGGCCGCGTTGACCTTCACGTAGGGCCGCCGCGCGGTGCCGGCCAGGGCCGGCTCGTCGACCGCCAGCGACCCGTCGTCGACCAGCTGACGCGAGGTGGCGAGCACCGCCTGCCCGTAGCCGGGGCGCCTGGGCTCGCCGGCCGTGGCGGTCGGGGCGGCGGTGCCTGCCCGGCGGGTACCGAGCCGGGCGATCTCGCCGGCCGCGGCCGCCGGGGTCTGGGTGAACAGGTCGGCGTCCATCTCGACGCCGAGGGTGTCCAGCACCCGGCAGTCCGGCAGCACGCCGGTCGCGTCCAGCGCGACCCCGAACTCGCGGCTCCGGCCCTCCCAGTTCAGGTAGGTGCCGGAGCGCTGCGCGTCCGGCGCCACCGGCAGCACGACGTCGGCGAGCTCGGTGACCGCACTCTCGGAGATCTCCAGGCTGACCAGGAACCCGACCTCCCGCAGCGCGGTGATCGCGGCCGCCGGGTCGGCCATGTCCTGCGGGTCCACCCCGCCGACGACCAGTGCGGCCAGCTCCCCGCCCGCCGCGGCGGCGAGGATCCCGGCGGCGTCCCGGCCGGGCGTCGCGGGCAGCGGCCCGGCGCCCCAGGCCGCCTCGATCTCGGCGCGGGCCGCAGCGTCGGCGACCGGACGGCCGCCGGGCAGCAGGGTCGGCAGCGCGCCGGCCTCGACCGCGCCACGGTCACCGGCCCGGCGCGGCAGCCAGCCCAACGCCGCCCCGGTGCGGGCCGCGAGCGCGGACACCGCCGAGTACAGCCCGGGCGACTCCGCCGCCCGGTCACCGACCAGGACGACCGCACCGGGCTCCGACAGTGCCGCCACGACGTCGTGACCGGGATCGGCGACCACGGCGGCCTCGGAGCCGGGTACCGCGTGCAGCACGGTGGTGCCGGTCTTGCGTGCGCCCTCCGAGGTGAACGGCGCGACCTGGAAGTGCCGCAGGCCCTTCTTCCGCCACGCCTTGCGCAGCCGCAGGAAGACCATCCCGGACTCGTCCTCCGGGTCGGTCCCGACGGTGAGCACCGCCGGCGCGTTCTCGATCCCGGTGAACGTGAGGCCGTCCTCGGGGGTGGTCCCCACGACGTGTGCGGCGACGAACTGCAGCTCCTCGTCCGAGTGCGGCCGGGCGCGGAAGTCGACGTCGTTGGTGCGGGCGACGACCCGGGCGAACTTGGCGTAGGCGTAGGCGTCCTCGAGCGTGAGGCGCCCGCCGGGCAGCACGCCGATCCCGGCCCCGTCCCGGGCCGCGAGCAGGCCATCGGCCGCGACCTGCAACGCCTCGGTCCAGGAGGTCTCGACCAGCTCACCGCCGGCCCGGCGCACCATCGGCCGGGTGATCCGGGCGCCGCTGCCCAGGTAGCGGAAGGCGAAGCGGCCCTTGTCGCAGAGCCACTCCTCGTTGACCTCCGGGTCGTTGCCGGCCATCCGGCGCAGCACCGTGCCGCGCCGGGAGTCGGTGCGCATGTCGCAGCCGGAGCTGCAGTGCTCGCAGACGCCCTTGGTGGAGCGCAGGTCGAACGGCCGGGACCGGAACCGGTACGCCGCGCTGGTCAGCGCGCCGACCGGGCAGATCTGGATGGTGTTGCCGGAGAAGTAGGACTGGAACGGCTGGTCCTCGGCGATCCCGATCTGCTGGTCCGCGCCGCGGTCCATCAGATCGATGAACGGGTCACCGGCGATCTCGTCGGAGAACCGGGTGCAGCGCTGGCACATGATGCAGCGCTCGCGGTCCAGCAGGACCTGCGACGAGATCGGCAGCGGCTTCGGGAACGTCCGCTTCGTCTCCACGAACCGGGAGTCGGCGCGCCCGTTGGCCATGGCCTGGTTCTGCAGCGGGCACTCGCCGCCCTTGTCGCAGACCGGGCAGTCCAGCGGGTGGTTGATGAGCAGCAGCTCCATCACACCCTGCTGCGCCTTGTCCGCCCGCTCGGACGTCTTCTGGGTCCGCACGACCATGCCGTCGGCGACCGACATGGTGCAGCTGGCCTGCGGCTTGGGCATCGGCCGGCCGCCCATCTCCACCTCGACCAGGCACTGCCGGCAGGCACCGGCCGGGTCGAGCAGCGGGTGGTCGCAGAACCGCGGGATCACGATGCCGAGCTGCTCGCAGGTGCGGATGAGCAGCTCGCCCTTGGGCGCGTCGACGACCCGGTCGTCGATGGTGAGCCGGACGTGCCCCTCGGGCACCGGCGTCTCCTCGGTGGTGTCCCGCTCCGGAGTGAGAGTCATACGGAGGCTCCCGTGAGTGCTGTGCCGTCGGTCCGTTCCGCCAGCTCCACGTCCGCCAGCTGCTCCGGGCGGTCGACCGCGGGCTGCTCGGCGATCAGGTCCAGGAACTCCTGGCGGAAGTACTGGATCGCGCTGGTGATCGGGCTGGTCGCGCCGTCCCCGAGCGCGCAGAAGGCGCGACCCAGGACGTTGTCGCAGACGTCGACCATGGTGTCGATGTCGGAGCTCGTGCCCTCGCCGCGCACCATCCGCTGCAGCACCAGCTCCAGCCAGTAGGTGCCCTCCCGGCACGGGGTGCACTTGCCGCAGCTCTCGTGCTTGTAGAACTCGGTCCACTTCATCACCGCCCACGGCACCGAGACGGTCTCGTTGAACACCTGGACCGCGGTGGTGCCCAGCATCGACCCGGCCTCGGCGGCGCCCTCGAAGTCCAGCGGGACGTCCAGGTGTTCGGCGGTGAGCAGCGGCGTCGACGACCCGCCCGGCGTCCAGAACTTGAGCCGGACCCCGTCCTTCATCCCGCCGGCCAGCTCGAGGAGCTCACGCAGCGTGATCCCGAGCGGGGCCTCGTACTGGCCCGGGAACTCGACGTGCCCGGAGATCGAGTAGATCTTCGGGCCCGGGGACTTCTCCCGGCCCATCGAGCGGAACCAGTCCGAGCCGCCGTTCACGATGGCCGGCACCGAGGCGATCGTCTCGACGTTGTTCACCACGGTGGGGCACGCGTAGAGGCCCGAGGTGGCCGGGAACGGCGGCTTGAGCCGCGGTTGCCCACGCCGGCCCTCCAGCGAGTCCAGCAGCGCGGTCTCCTCGCCGCAGATGTAGGCGCCCGCCCCGGCGTGCACCACGATCTCCAGGTCGAACCCGGTGCCGAGGATGTCGGTGCCGAGATAGCCCGCCTCGGTCGCCTCGCGGACCGCGGCCCGCAGCCGACGGATGCAGTGCACCGCCTCGCCGCGCACGTAGATCGCGCAGTAGTTGGCCCGGATCGCGTAGCTGGTGACGATGCAGCCCTCGATCAGCGCGTGCGGGTCGGCCATCATCGTCGGGATGTCCTTGCAGGTCCCCGGCTCGCCCTCGTCGGCGTTGATGACCAGGTACTTCGGCTTGGCGCCGGGCCCGGTGCCGGAGCCGTCGTCCTGCGGGATGAACCCCCACTTCATGCCGGCGGGGAACCCCGCGCCGCCGCGGCCGCGCAGCCCGGAGTCCTTGATCAGCTGGATCAGCTGGTCCGGGTGCGCCGCGAAGGCGGGGCGCAGCGAGCGGTAGCCCTCGAGCTGGGAGTAGGTGTCGATCGACCAGGAGCGCGGGGACAGCCACCGCCGGGTCAGTACCGGGGTGATCGGGTCCGGCTTGCGCACGGGCTCGTCGTGAGGAGAGGTCATGGGATCACTTCTTCTCCGGTAGCGCGGGCATCGCCGGGGCCTCGTCCGGCATCGCCGGGGCGGTCCAGCCGCGGTCCTCGGCCAGCCGGGCACCGCGGACCGACTCCACCGCGCCGGACGGGCCCTCGACCCGGGCCGTCTGGTCGATCGGGGCGGCGTCGTCGGTGAACCCGGCCAGCTCCAGCTCGATCGTGCGCAGGTCGGTCAGCGGCGCCCCGCGGGTCGGCTGCGGACGCTCGCCGCGACGCAGGGCGTCCACCAGCTCGACCGCGGAGTCGACCGTCTGGTTGTCGAAGTACTCGTAGTTGACCTGCAGTACCGGGGCGAGGTCGCACGCCGCCAGGCACTCGGCGTGCTCGAGGGTGATCGAGCCCGGGCTGCCGGGCTCGCCGGCGGTGTCCTCCTGGCCCAGCGGCCGGTCCTCCGACCCGAGGTGGGTGCGGAGCCGGGCGAAGATGTCGTCGCCGCCGAGCGCCGCGCACAGCGTGTTGGTGCACACGCTGACCAGGTGCTCACCGCTCGGGCTGCGCTTGTACATCGTGTAGAACGTCGACACCGCCGAGACCTCGGCGGTGGTCAGCTCCAGGGCCTCGGCGCAGTACCGGATCCCGTCCTGGCTGACGTACCCCTCGACCGACTGCACCAGGTGCAGCAGCGGCAGCAGGGCCGAGCGGGAATGCGGGTACCGGGCGATGACCTCCCTGGTCCGCTCCCTAGTGAGCTCGTCGAAGACCGGCGAGACCGGCGACGGCTCGGGCGGGGCCGGGAACTCGCGCTCGGTCGGCGTGGCGTGCGCCGGGGCGTTCGCCTCCGGGTTTCCCTCGGGCAGTGTCATCGCGCGACTCCGCTCCGCTGCGTCCACGGTGTCATCGGTCGCAACCTCCCATCACGGGGTCGATCGAGGCGACGGAGGCGATCACGTCGGCGATCTGGCCGCCCTCGCTCATCGCCGGCATCGACTGCAGGTTCACGAAGCTGGGGTCGCGCAGGTGCACCCGGACCGGGCGGGTGCCGCCGTCGGACACCAGGTGCGCGCCGAGCTCGCCGCGCGGGGACTCCACGGCCGCGTAGGCCTGGCCCGGCGGCACGGAGAAGCCCTCGGTCACCAGCTTGAAGTGGTGGATCAGCGACTCCATCGACTGACCCATGATCTTGCGGACGTACTCGAGGGTGTTGCCCATCCCGTCGCTGCCGATCGAGAGCTGCGCCGGCCAGGCGACCTTCGGGTCGTCGACCATGACCGGGCCCGGGCCGATCTCGTCGAGCTTGGCCAGCGCCTGCTCCATGAGTCCCAGCGACTCGTGGATCTCGGCGACGCGCAGCTTGTAGCGGGCGTAGCAGTCGGCCTCGGTGGCCGTCGGGACCTCGAAGTCGTACTCGTCGTAGACCGAGTACGGCATGTGCTTGCGCAGGTCCCAGGCCAGGCCAGCGGCGCGCAGGATCGGGCCGGACGCGCCGAGCGCCAGGCAGCCGTCGACCGGCAGGTAGCCCACGCCCTCCAGCCGTTGCCGCCAGATCGGCTGCCCGGTGAGCAGCCGGTCGTAGTCCGGCATCCGGGTCTTCATGACCTTCAGGAACTCGCGGACCTTCTCCGCGTAGTCGGCGGGCAGGTCCTGGGCGAGCCCGCCGGGCCGGATGAACGCGTGGTTCATCCGCAGCCCGGTCAGGAACTCCAGCAGGTGCAGGACCTCCTCGCGCTCGCGGAAGCCGGAGGTCATGCCGGTCAGCGCGCCGAGCTCCATGCCGCCGGTGGCCAGCGCGACCAGGTGCGAGCCGATCCGGTTCAGCTCCATGAGCAGCACCCGGATGTGCTCGGCGCGGCGCGGGACCTCGACCCCGAGCAGCCGCTCGACGGCCATGCAGTACGCGGCCTCGTTGAACAGCGGGGACAGGTAGTCCGCGCGGGTCACGAAGGTGACCCCCTGGGTCCAGGTCCGGTACTCGCAGTTCTTCTCGATGCCGGTGTGCAGGTACCCGATCACCGGGCGGCCCTGGGTGACGGTCTCGCCCTCCAGCTCCAGGACCAGGCGCAGCACCCCGTGCGTGGACGGGTGCTGCGGCCCCATGTTGATGACGATGCGGTCGTCGTGCTCGGCGTCGAGCAGGGTGTCCCAGTCGCCGCCGGTGACGGTGTAGACGGTGCCCTCGGTGGTCTCCCGGCCGGGGGCGGCGTACGGGTCCTGCTGCGGGGTGGCGTCGGCCCGGGTGTCGGTCATGAGTAGGCCCTCCGCTCGTCCGGCGGCGGAATCTCCGCGCCCTTGTACTCCACGGGGATGCCACCCAGCGGGTAGCTCTTGCGCTGGGGGTAGCCCTCCCAGTCGTCCGGCATGAGGATCCGGGTCAGCGCGGGGTGGCCGTCGAAGACGATCCCGAACATGTCCCAGGTCTCGCGCTCGTGCCAGTCCGCCGTCGGGAACACGTCGACGACGCTGTCCACGTGCAGGTTCTCCAGGTCCAGCCCTACCTCGAGCCGGATCCGGCGCCGGTAGGTCATCGACAGCAGGTGGTAGACGACGTGCACCGGGCGGTCGACCGGCTGGCCGTCCGGCGCCGAGTAGTCCACACCGGACACCGTCGAGCAGAACTCGAAACGCAGCCCCGGGTCGTCGCGCAGGGTGCGGGCGACCGCGTTCAGCCGGTCCGGCACGACGTAGAGGGTCATCTCGTCCCGGTCGATGGTGACCTGCTCGACGGCATCGCGCGGGATGCTCCGCTCGTCCAGCGCGGCGCCCAGCTCGTCGGCGAACTCGTCGAACCAGCCCCCGAACGGCCGCTCGGCCGGGGCCGGGCTGTGTCCGGGCAGGCGCAGCCCGCCGTAGCCGGAGGTGTCGCCGGTGTCCCGGACGCCGAACATGCCGGACCGGGTCCGCGTCTCGGTGATCCCCGCGGCGGGACGGTCGCCGGACAGCGCGTCACCCCCGCCGCGGGTTCGCTGCTCCTCCAGCGCGGCGCCGCTCTCCTGCGCCGACGAGTGCGCACCGCCGGTGGGCTCGGCACCGACGCCCGCGGACTCCGGCGCGGAGGTCTCGTCCTTCGAGGTGTCCTTCGGCTCGCTCACTTCTGCTCACCTCCGGTGAGGCCGGCGGCCTCGGCCAGCGTGGGGAGCTCCGCGCGCTCGCCGGTCACCAGCGCGTTCGTGGTGTCCTTCGGCTGCGCACCCGGCTCCAGGTAGTTCGGGACGTCCGGCGTGGGGGTGTTCTTGAGCGCCCCGAGCCGCTTGTGCTTCGGCGCGTACTTCACCGACGACGGCACCATCGGCGTCCGGTACCCGGACTCGGCCAGCTCCGCGGCCCGCTTCTGGCCGAGCGGCTCGTCCTGGATCTTCGCGTGGATCTTGAGGATCGCGTCGATCAGCATCTCCGGCCGCGGCGGGCAGCCCGGCAGGTACATGTCCACCGGCACCACGTGGTCGACGCCCTGGACGATCGCGTAGTTGTTGAACATGCCGCCGGAGCTGGCGCACACGCCCATCGCGAGCACCCAGCGCGGCTCCGGCATCTGGTCGTAGATCTGGCGCAGGACCGGCGCCATCTTGTTGCTCACCCGGCCCGCGACGATCATCAGGTCGGCCTGGCGGGGGGAGGCCCGGAAGACCTCCATGCCGAACCGGCCCAGGTCGTAGCGCGGGGCACCGGACGTCATCATCTCGATCGCGCAGCAGGCCAGGCCGAACGTGGCCGGCCAGAGCGACGACTTGTGGGTCCAGTTGACCAGCTTCTCGACGCTGGTCAACAGGACGCCGGACGGCAGGTTCTCCTCGACTCCCATGACTGCCTCAGTTCCACTCGAGCCCGCCGCGCCGCCATTCGTAGGCGTACGCGAAGGCGATCGTGGCGATGTAGAGCGTGATGGCCACGAACCCGAAGATGCCGACGGCGTCCGCGACGACGGCGTACGGGTACATGAACACCAGCTCGATGTCGAACAGGATGAACAGCATCGCCGTGAGGTAGAAGGCGACCGGGACGCGGCCGCCACCGACGATCGGCTGCGGCGACGGTTCGATGCCGCACTCGTAGGAGTCCAGCTTCGCCCGGTTGAACCGGCGCGGTCCGATCAGCGGCGCGGCGGCGACGGAGAACACCGCGAACCCCGCCGCCAACGCGGCCAGCAGGACGAGCGGGAGATAGGGATCGAGCATCCGTACACCTTCGTAGTCGCGCGGCCACCGCCGTTGGTGGTGATCGACAGCCGGTCGCGCAGACCCTATGTCCGGCACGCTGTGACGAACGACCCAGGCGAGCCTTACCTCCACCTGGGTATACGTCACGTGTGATCCATATCGACCCTGGTCGAGCCGGTACGGACGCCGTGTCGAGCACCACCCTTGTGAAAAACTTCACGAACTCCGGGGAGAGTGTAGGACGTGCACTCCGCGTCCGCTCCGTCGGATCCCGATCCCGTTGCCGCACAAGCCCCCGGAGCACCACCGACACACCCCTGCACCGCTCGCAGCGCACCGTCGCCCCCTGCAGCGCCCGCTGCAGCCGACGGTGGGGGGAGGGGACGGGTCGCCGCGCGGGGCCGGCGCCGCTGCGGGCGGGGGTCAGGCCGGCTTGACGGCCCGGTGCAGGGCGACCGCACCGAAGGTCAGGTCGCGCCAGGCGACCCGCTCCCAGCCGGCGGCACCGATCCGGGCGGCCAGCTCCGGCTGCGCCGGCCAGTCCCGGATCGACTCGGCGAGGTAGGTGTAGGCCTCCGGGTTCGACGACAGCCGCCGGGCGACCGTCGGGAGCACGTGCCCGAGCACGACGCCCTGGTACAGGAGCCGGAACGGGGCCCAGGTCGGCGTCGAGAACTCGCAGACGACCAGCCGCCCGCCCGGACGGGTGACCCGGGCCAGCTCGCGCAGCCCGGCGTCCGGGTCGGCGACGTTGCGCAGGCCGAAGGAGATCGTCACGGCGTCGAACACGCCATCGGCGAAGGGCAGTGCCACCGCGTCGGCGGCGGTCTTGGGGACGTCCCGGTGCGCGCCGGCCCGGAGCATGCCCTGCGAGAAGTCCGCGGCGACGCACCAGGCGCCGTCCCTGGCGAGCTCGACGGTGGACACCGCTGTGCCCGCGGCCAGGTCCAGGACCCGCTCGCCGCGGCGCGGGCCCAGCGCGCGCCGGGTCTGCACCCGCCAGTACCGGTCCTGGCCGCCGGACAGCGCGGTGTTGGTCAGGTCGTAGCGGCGGGCGACGCCGTCGAACATGCGCGCGACGTCCTGCGGGTCCTTCTCGAGGTCGGCACGGGACACGGGGTCGACAGTACGGCGTTCAGCCGAGGTGCTCGCGCAGCACCTCGCGCAGCCCGGCCAGGTACTCGGCGCGGGCCCGGGCCGCGGTGGCGGGCCCCGCGTCGGCCGGGATGCTGAGGGCGCCGGTGCCGCCGGCGCCGGTGACGGCACCCGTGCCGTGCAGCACGATCCACCGGTGGTCGTAGTCGTGCGGACGCGAGCGGTCCCGGGCGACCGCGCGGATCGCGGCCCGACGGACCCGGCTCGGGGCGGGGCCGGAACCCGGGTTCAGGCGGCGAGGCGATCGGGGACGGCCTCGTCGAGCACCCGGTTGTAGTGCGCGACCAGCTCGTCGCCGACCGCGGTCCAGGTGCGGCGCAGCACCGACTGCCGGGCCGCGAGACCGAACGCCCGGTTGCGGGCCGGCTCGCAGAGCGCCTGTACCGCCGCGATCAGCTCGGCGTCGGCGGCGTCGGTGGCCGGGTCGCCCGGCGGCTCACCGGGAACCGCACCGGCCGTACGGGCGGCGGAGGTACCGCCGTCCGGGCGCGGCGCGACCAGGTAGCCGGTCCGCCCGGGCAGCACCAGGTCGCGCGGGCCGCCCGCGTCCGGCGCGACCACCGGCACCCCGGATGCGAGCGCCTCCTGCACCGCCTGGCAGAAGGTCTCGGCCTGCCCGGTGTGTACGAACACGTCCAGGCTCGCGTAGATCTCGGCCAGCTCGTCGCCACCGCGGTGCCCGAGGAACACCGCCGAGGGCAGCCGCTCGCGCAGGTACCCGCTGCTCGGCCCGTCCCCGACGACGACGAGCCGGGTCCCCGGCACGTTCCCGAGCACGGCGAGGCGTTCCACCTGCTTCTCCGGGGCGAGCCGGCCCACGAACCCGACGAGCCGCTCGCCGTGCGGGGCCAGCTCGGCGCGCCGGCCGGGGCTCCGCCGGGACGGGGTGAACCGCCGGGTGTCGACCCCGCGCGCCCACTGGTGCACCCGCGGCACGCCGCGCTCGCGCAGCGCCCCGGTCGCCCAGCTGGACGGGGCAAGCGTCCGGTCGGCCATCGAGTGCAGCCGGCAGGTCCAGCGCCACGCGGCGCGGGCGGTCAGCCCGAGGCCGTACGAGGCGGCGAACCCGGCGACGTCGGTCTGGTAGATCGCGACCGTCGGAATGCCGAGCCGGCGGGCGGCGGCCAGGCCCCGGGCGCCGACCACGAACGGAGCCGCGAGGTGCACGACGTCGGGCCGGAACGCGCGCAGCGCCCGCACGATCCGCCGACTCGGCACGCCGACCGGCATCGAGTTCACCACCGGCAGCTCGACCGCCGGGATCCGGACGACCGGGATGCCGTCGTACACCTCGGGCTCGCCGGAGCCGGGTGCCACGACGAGCACGTCGTGCCCGGCGGCGCGCAGGTGCTCGCACACCCGCAGCGCCGAGTTGGTGACGCCGTTGACCACCGGCAGGAAACATTCCGAGACGATTGCGACGCGCACGGTGAGCACAGTGGTCCCCGCGCGACGCCGGACCGGGTCGGCGGCGTGATCACTCGCCCAACGCCTCGCGAACATCGGGTACCCGGACGGACGGGGTGGCGCGAGTTGGTCCGACCGGCGCGCGGCCGTCACCTCGGGGTCGCGGCCGGGTCACGTGCGGTCCGGAGACTCGGTCCGTATGACGGCCGCCCCGTACACCGCACACCCCGCGCCCCCGGTGGACCCGGCGCTGCTGTCCCGCGCCCTGGACACGGCCGGGCGGCTCGCCAACGACGCCGCCGAGGTGATCACCGCGACGCTCGGTCCCGGCGGCGGGGACGTCACCGGCGAGGCGAAGGCGAACCCGTTCGACTGGGTCACCGACACCGATCGCACGCTGGAGCGGCACACCCGCCGGGTGCTGGCCGCCGAGTTCCCCGGCCACCCGGTGGTCGGTGAGGAGTACGGGGCGGACGCCGGCGCCGACCGGACGCCGATGCGCTGGGTGGTGGACCCGGTGGACGGCACCGCGAACTACGTCGCCGGGCTGCCCTGGTGTGCCTACAGCCTGGCCCTCGTCGACGCCGCCGGGCCGGCCGTCGGGGTGGTGGCCGACCCGGGGCGCGGGCAGATCTACGCGGCCGCCCGGGGCCGCGGGTTCCGGGCCAACGGGGTGCCGGTGCCGCCGGTGCGGGCGTCCCGGCTGGCCGGGTCGCTGGTCTGCGCGGAGGACCCGGCGGACGGGGTCGTGGCCCGTGCCCGGGCGGCACACGCCGGCGTGCGGGTGCTCGGCTCGGCCGCGCTGGCGATCACCCAGGTGGCGCTCGGGCACGCGGTGGCCGCGGTGCTGGAGCGCTATCACGAGTGGGACGTGGCGGGTGCACTCTGCCTGGCCGCCGAGGCGGGTGCCCTGGTGCTGGGCCGGGACGGCCGGGAGCGGGCGATGCCCGAGGGCGGGATGCTCGTCGTCGCCCCGGCGGTGGCGGCCGAGGTGTGCGCCCTCTGGCGCGGTTAGCCCTGCTGCGTGCGCTCCCGCCGGCGGCGCAGCACGAGGTACACCGGTGCGACGAGCACCCAGCCGGCCGCGATGCCACCGAGCGTCGGCAGGATCCCGTCGACGGCGTTGCGCCCGGCCACCCGAACCCGGGTCGGCTCGGTGCTGTCGTACTCGACGTAGAGGTTCTGGCCCGGGGTCAGCCCGACCGGGTAGGAGATGCCGGCCCCGGGGGTCTGCAGGCGCCCCTCGCCGTCGACGTACCGGACGACGGTGCGCCAGTAGTCCGAGCCGTCGAGCACGGTCGCGGCGGTGGTGGCCTGGTTGGCCGAGATCCGCGCGTCGTCCAGCGCGGCACCGCCGAGTGCGATCAGCGCGAGCAGCGTCCACACGACGCCGACCCCCAGCACGATCTCCGGGACCCGGCGCCGGAGGGCGGCGAGGATCCGGCCCGCGGCGGCTCTGGACTCGGTCAGCACGTCCTCGGTCGGACTGGTCGTCGGGCTGGTCACCCGACCGATTCTAGGGAGCGCCGGGGCATCCGGGTGTGGCCGGTGCCTCCCCGGCCGTCCGCGCACCGGCCCGCGGGGTTGCCTACCCTCGATGTCGTGACAGTCGCACCGGCCACCACCGCGCTGCGCGCCCGCACCCGCCCGCTGCGGTACCGCGGACCGCTGCTGGACGTGCTGCCCGGGGGCGCAGGCGAGCTGTCCTGGGTGCGCGGCGACGAGGGCCTGGTGGGCTGGGGCGAGGTCGCCCGGTTCACCGGTTCGGGGCCGGAGCGCTTCGCCGAGGCCGACCGCTGGTGGCGCTCGGTGGTGGACGGCCTGGACGCCGGCTCCCACGACGAGGTCCGGCTGCCCGGCACCGGCGCCGTCGCGTTCGCCTCCTTCACCTTCGACGGCGGGTCCCCCGGCTCGGTGCTGGTGGTGCCGCGGGTCGTCGTCGGCAGGCGGGGGGACCGGACCTGGATCACCGAGATCACCCCGGCCGACAGCACCGCGGACACCGGCGGCACGCTGCCGGACACCGCGCCCGTCCGCCCGGGCGGGCGGCTGCGCTATGCCGACGGCGACGTCCCCGCGCACCGCTACCGGAGCACGGTGGCCGAGGCCGTCCGCAGGCTGCGGGCCGGGGAGCTGGACAAGGCGGTGCTGGCGCACGACCTGCTGGCCCACGCCGACGCCCCGCTGGACCCGCGGTTCCTGCTGCGCAACCTCGCCGGCCGGTACCCGACGTGCTGGTGCTTCGCGGTCGACGGGTTGATCGGCGCGACCCCGGAGCTGCTGCTGCGGCTGCACGGGCGGACCGTGGAGTCCCGGGTGCTGGCCGGGACGATGTGGCCCTCCGGCGACGGCGCCGACGTCGCCGGAGCGCTGGCCGGGTCGGCGAAGGACCGTCGCGAGCACGCCTACGCGGTGGACTCGCTGGCCGCGTCGCTGCGACCGCTGGTGGGCGAGCTGCAGGTCCCGGACGCGCCGCGGGTGCTGACCCTGCCGAACGTCTCGCACCTGGCCAGCGACGTCCGGGCCCGGCTGGACGCGGACCGGCCGGCGTCGCTGCTCACACTGCTCGGGGCGGTGCACCCGACCGCGGCCGTCGGCGGCACCCCGACGCCGGACGCGACCGCCCTGATCTCCGAGATCGAGGGCCTGGACCGCGGCCGCTACGCCGGCCCGGTCGGCTACGTCGACGCCGAGGGCGGCGGCGAGGTGGGCATCGCGCTGCGCTGCGCCGAGCTGACCGGCCGGACCGCACGGCTGTTCGCCGGCTGCGGGATCGTCGCCGACTCCGACCCGGACGCCGAGGTGCGTGAGGCCGCGGCCAAGATGCGCGCCGTCCGTGAGGCCCTGGAGGGCTGACCCGCCCCCGCTCAGCCGAGGGCGGCGGCGAGCGCCGCCCGGAGCGCGGCGTGGGTGTCCCGCAGGTCCTTGCGGGCGGCGGCCACCCGGACCAGGCGCCGCCCCGAGCCGGGGCGGGCGGTGAGGTCGGCCGGATCGCCCGACCAGTCCCCGGCCCGCCACCCGGCCGACCGGGCCATGCCGAGCAGGTCGACCCCGGTGGGCGTGCCGAAGACCCGCTCGAACGCGTGCGCGTGCTCCGGCCCGCCCTGTTCGAGCAGGTGGAAGATGCCGCCGCCGTCGTCGTCGAGCACGACCGCGGTCAGGTCCGGGAGCGGCTCGGACGGGCCGGTGACCAGCCCGGTCGCGTCGTGCAGCAGCGTCAGGTCGCCGAGCAGCAACGCGGTCGGCCCGGCGTGCGCCAGTGCCGCGCCGACGGCGGTGGACACGGTGCCGTCGATCCCCGCGACCCCGCGGTTCGAGCGGATCGCGAGGCCGTGCCGGGGCTCCGCGGCGAGGGCCACGTCGCGGACCGGGTTGGACGAGCCGAGGATCAGCTGCCCGCCGTCCGGCTGGGCCGCGACCAGGTCCCGGGCCAGCCGCAGGCCGGGGGCACCGGCGGTGGTGCCGTCGCGCAGGGCGGTGTCCAGGGCGTCGGAGACCCGGCGGTCCGCGTCGGCCCAGGCCCGGGCGAAGCCGGCGGGCGGCTGCAGCGCGGGCAGCGCCCCGACCGCGCGCACGGTGCCCGGGACGTCGGTCCACGGGCCGCCGTCGAGCCCCGGGTCGGCGTACACGGCCACGTCCGGGTCGGCGATCAGCCGCGCGACCGCGCGGTGCAGCGTCGGCCGCCCGAGCACCACGATCTGGTCCGGCTTGCGTTCCGGGCCGTCCAGTAGCCAGGGCCCGGCGCGCAGTGCGTGCGGCCACCACGGTGACGACGGCTCGGCCACCAGCGGCGCGCGACCGTCCGGCCCGCCGAGCAGCGCCGGGTCCGCGCCCGGACCGCCCGACCCGGCGACCACCAGGGTGCGCGCGGCCGGGTCCAGCGGCAGCGGCGGGAGCGAGCGCGTCATCGGCGGCGCCACCGTCCAGGCGCCACCGCCCTCCCGGCCGGCCGGGGACAGCGAGGTGGGCGCCGCGGAGTCCTCGGGGACCAGCGGGTCGGTGTAGGGC
Source organism: Pseudonocardia nantongensis (assembly GCF_046546495.1). Taxonomy (NCBI): domain Bacteria; kingdom Bacillati; phylum Actinomycetota; class Actinomycetes; order Pseudonocardiales; family Pseudonocardiaceae; genus Pseudonocardia; species Pseudonocardia nantongensis. Next base: position 49,660 of record NZ_JBKGXT010000005.1, read on the forward strand.
AGGTCCAGGTGCACCGGGCCGGGGGCGTTCCCGCCGGCCCCCGTCGCGGCGGCGAGCGCGCGGGCCACCGCCGAGCGCCACCGCCCGGCCGCCGCGGGCGTCACGTCGTCCGGCACCGCGAACGCACCGGACCAGCGCACGGTGGCCCCGAACAGCCCGGTCTGGGAGATCGTCTGGCTGGCCCCGGTCCCGACCAGCTCCGGCGGCCGGTCCGCGGTGACCGCGAGCACCGGCACCCCGGCGTGCGACGCCTCCAGCACCGCCGGGTGCAGGTTCGCCGCCGCCGTCCCGGACGTCACCACCACCGGCACCGGACGCCCGGACGCCAGCGCCAGGCCGAGCGCGAGGAACCCGGCGGTGCGTTCGTCGATGCGCACGTGCAGCCGGAGCAGCCCGTCGGCGTCGGCGCGGGCCAGCGCGAACGCCGGCGGCGCGTTCCGGGAGCCCGGGCACAACACGGCGTCGGTCACGCCGGCGCGCACCAGCTCGTCGACGATCACCCGGGCCTGGGCGGTGGAACCGTTCACGTGCACGACCATAGGCAAGTCCATCGATCGGATCCGGCAGGCGGGCGGGACGCACGCCACTGCCCGCCCATGGTCGCCCCGCCGACCCGCGCCGCGCCCGCGGACGGGGCCTTCGTCTCACCCGAGGGGCACCCCGGGGGCCCGGAACTACAGCGCGAAGTACTCGAACGGGACGGCCGCGGTGGACCCGGGCAGCCGTGCCGCGGTCGCCCGGGCGGCGTCGCGCAGGAACGCGGTCGGGTCGTCGCCGGGCGTGCCGAGCGCGGCCAGGTACTCCCGGTGCGCGCTCAGCGAGGCGATGGCCGCGTCCAGGTGCCCGGAGATGTCGACGGCGTGCCGGGACCGTGGCGACGACACCGCGGCGATCCCGCGGACGCCGTCCCACCGCTCCCCGACCTCGGCGAACAGCCACCGGTTCGCGGCGTCCCTGACCGCGTCCACGGTGGCCCGGCCGACGGCGATGTGGTCGGCCTGGTTGAGCGGACCGTGCTCGTCGCCCCAGGTCTCCCGGAAGTTCCCGGTGACGACGAGCTGCGGCCGGTACCGCCGGATCGCCGCGGCGATGTCGCGGCGCAGCGCGACCGAGTACTCGACCAGCCCGTCCGGGTGGTCCAGGAACTCGCACACCTCCACCCCGACGGCCGCGCACGCCGCCCGCTGCTCGGCCTCCCGGACCCGGGCGCACTCCCCCGGCGGCAGCACGTCGATCCCCGCCTCGCCGTGGGTCGCCAGCAGGTAGCCGACCTGCGTGCCCTGCGCGGTCCAGCGCGCCACCGCGCCGGATCCGCCGTACTCCATGTCGTCCGGGTGCGCGACCACGACCAGCACCCGGTCGACATCCTCGGGCAGCGGTGACAGCTCGTCGGAGGTCATGCGCGTCAGTCTGGCGTCCCGGCCCGGCCGCATGTGGCCCCGGCACGTCACGGTCGGCTCACGGATGTGCCCGGAACCGGTGCTCGCATCACCCGTTCGCATTACGGTGGCGCCACCGACCGCCAGTCTCACAATGGGGAGAGACCGTGTCCGACACGCACACCGGCGCCACCGCGCCGGGTTCCGGAGGGTCCGGCGAGCCGGGCCCGTCCGGCCGGCCACACACACCGATCGCCCGGGTCGTCGCGGCGAGCATGCTCGGCACGACCGTCGAGTGGTACGACTACTTCCTCTACGGCGTCGCCGCGGCGCTGGTCTTCCCGCAGGTGTTCTTTCCGAACACCGAGGGCGCTGTCGGCACCCTGCTGTCACTGGGGACGTTCGCGGTCGGCTTCATCGCCCGCCCGGTGGGCGGCCTGGTCTTCGGCCACTACGGCGACAAGATCGGCCGCAAGAAACTGCTGGTGCTGTCGCTACTGATGATGGGCATCGCGACGTTCGCGATCGGCCTGCTCCCCGGCTACGCGACGATCGGCGCCTTCGCCCCGATCCTGCTCGTGGTGCTGCGGCTGATCCAGGGCTTCGCGCTCGGCGGTGAGTGGGGCGGCGCGGTACTCATCGTGTCCGAGCACGGCAAACCCGAACACCGCGGATTCTGGGCCAGCTGGCCTCAGGCCGGCGCCCCGGCCGGACAGCTCATCGCGCAGGCGATGCTCGCGATCATGGCGCTGGTGCAGTCCGAAGAGGCGTTCATGGCCTGGGGCTGGCGGATCCCGTTCCTGCTCTCCGCGGTGCTGGTGCTGATCGGCCTCTACGTCCGGCTCGCCGTCGAGGAGTCCCCGGTGTTCCGGGACGCCCAGGCCAAGGCGGCCGAACGCACGGCGGCGGGCGGGAAGGAGACGATGCCGATCCTCGACGTCTTCCGGCAGTACCCGCGCGAGGTGCTGACCGCGATGGGCGCCCGGTTCGCCGAGAACGTCTCGTACTACATCTTCACGATCGTCATCACGACGTACGTGACGACCCAGCTCGACCTGCCGTCGTCGTTCGTGCTGGGCGCGGTGCTGATCGGGGCCGCGGTGCACCTGGTGACGATCCCGATGTGGGGTGCGGTCTCGGACCGGGTCGGCCGCAAGCCGGTCTACCTGTTCGGCGCGGTAGGCGTCGGCGTCTGGGCGTTCGCGTTCTTCTTCCTGCTCGACACCCGGAGCTTCGCGCTGACCGCGATCGCGGTGAGCGTCGGCCTGGTGCTGCACGGGGCGATGTACGGCCCGCAGGCCGCGTTCCTGTCCGAGCTGTTCGGTACCAAGGTGCGCTACTCGGGCGTCTCGATCGGCTACCAGCTCGCCTCGGTGTTCGCCGGTGGGCTCGCCCCGCTGATCGCGGTAGCACTGCTGACCGCGACCGGCACCGGCTACTCGATCGCGGTCTACATCGCGGCCAGCGCGGTGCTGACGATCATCGCCGTTGCCGGCTACGGCGAGACCCGCACCCGGCGGCTCGACGACGTCGGCGAGGGTTCCGGCGTGGCCCCGCGCGGGTAGCGCGGGCCGGCCGCGGCGGTGCCGGACGGCTCCCGCTGCATCGCCGCGGCATCCGGGGTTGTAGAACGGACACGACCCCACCGCGATCACAGGGAGCCGCACCATGCCCCGTACCGACCTGACGATCGCCACCCCGGACGGCGACGCCCCGGCCTTCCTGCACACCCCGGACGGCACGGGACCGTGGCCCGGCGTGCTGCTCTACGTCGACGCCGGCGGCGTCCGCCCGGCGATGCACGACATGGCCGCGCACCTGGCCTCGCTGGGCTACGCGGTCCTGCTGCCCGACGTCTACTACCGGCACGGCAAGTGGACCCCGTTCGACATGGACACCGCGTTCGGCGACGAGGACGAGCGGGCCCGGCTGATGGGCATGGTCGGCTCGCTGACCCCGGAGATGGTCGCGATCGACGCCGAGGCCTGGATCGACGCGCTCACCGCGCGGCCGGAGGTCCGCGGCGACCGGATCGGCACCACCGGCTACTGCATGGGCGGGGTGATGAGCCTGCGCACCGCGGGCACCCAGCCGGAGCGGGTCGGTGCGGCGGCGTCGTTCCACGGCGGCAACCTCGCCACCGACGACCAGGCCAGCGTGCACCGGCTCGCCGACCGGATCCGGGCCACGGTCTACGTCGCGGGCGCCACCGACGACCGGTCCTTCCCCGATGAGCAGCGGCAGCGCCTGGAGGAGGCGCTGTCCGGCGCCGGCGTCGGGTACACGCTGGAGACCTACCCGGCGGCGCACGGGTTCGCCGTGCCGGACACCCCCGCGCACGACGACGCGGCCGAGCGGCGGCACTGGGAGGCGCTGCACCGCCTGTTCGCCGCCGCCCTGTGACCGCCTGCCCTGTGACCGCCTGCCCTGTGACCGTCTGCCCTGTGACCGGCCGGGTAGCGTTCACCGCACGATGAGCGCGACCCTGCATGCGACCGGGCTGGCCGCCGGGCACGGCGACCGCCCGCTGTTCTCCGGGCTGGACCTGGTCGTCGCGCCCGGTGACGTGATCGGGCTGGTCGGCGCGAACGGCGCCGGCAAGTCCACCCTGCTCTCGATGCTCGCCGGCTCCGGCGGACACCGGCCCGGCGGCGCCGGTGCGGGCCCCGGTGACGCGGCCCGGGAGGGCCGGGTCGTGCTCGCGCCGCCGGACGCGACCGTCGGGCACCTGCCCCAGGAACCGGACCGGCGCACCGGCGAGACCGTCGCGGCGTTCCTGGCCCGGCGGACCGGCGTCGCCGCCGCGCAGTCCACGATGGACGCCGAGGCGGACGGGCTGGCCGCCGGGACCGCCGGCGCGGACGACCGGTACGCCGCCGCGCTGGACCGCTGGCTCGCCCTCGGCAGCGCGGACCTGGACGAGCGCGCGGGCGACGCGCTGCGCGAGGTCGGGCTGGGGGTCGACGCCGGCACCGCGATGACCGCGCTGTCCGGCGGGCAGGCGGCCCGGGCCAACCTCGCGGCGCTGCTGCTGTCGCGCTACGACGTGCTGCTGCTCGACGAGCCGACCAACGATCTCGACCTGGACGGCCTGGAGCGGCTGGAACGGTTCGTCGCCGGGCTCGGGCGGCGCGGCGGCACCCCGACCGTGCTGGTCAGCCACGACCGCGAGTTCCTGGCCCGCACGGTGAACCGGATCGTCGAGCTCGACCTGGCCCAGCAGCAGGTCGGTGTCTACGACGGCGGCTACGAGGCCTACCTGGCCGAGCGCGCCGTCGCCCGCCGGCACGCCCGCGAGGACTACGAGGAGTACGCCGACAAGCTGTCGTCGCTCAAGGACCGGGCGGTCATGCAGCGGAACTGGATGGCCCAGGGCGTGCGCAACGCCCGGCGGAAGACGAAGGACCCGGACAAGAACGTGCGGGCGCTGCGGGCCGAGTCCAGCGAGAAGCAGGCCGCGAAGGCCCGGCAGACCGAGCGGGCGATCGAGCGGCTCGACGTCGTCGAGGAACCTCGCAAGGAGTGGGCGCTGCGGATGACGATCGCCGAGGCGCCCCGCTCGGGTACGGTCGCCGCGCGGGCCGACGCGGCCACCGTCCGCCGCGGGGACTTCGTCCTCGGGCCGGTCACCGCGCAGGTCGAATGGGCCGACCGGGTGGTGGTCACCGGGGCCAACGGGGCCGGGAAGTCCACCCTGCTCGGCCTGTTGCTGGGCCGGCTCGCCCCGGACACCGGCGAGGCCGGCCCCGGCTCGGGGGTGCTGGTCGGGGAGATCGACCAGGCCCGCGGCGCGTTCCTCGGCGACGCCATCCTGCTGCGGGCGTTCGGCGAGCAGGTCCCGGACTGGCCGGAGTCGGAGGTCCGGACGCTGTTGGCGAAGTTCGCGCTGGGCGCCGACCAGGTGCTGCGGACCGCGTCGTCACTGTCGCCGGGTGAGCGGACCCGGGCGGCGCTGGCGCTGCTGCAGGCCCGCGGGGTGAACCTGCTGGTACTCGACGAGCCGACGAACCACCTGGACCTGCCCGCGATCGAGCAGCTCGAGTCCGCCCTCGACACGTTCGCGGGCACCGTCCTGCTGGTCACCCACGACCGGCGGATGCTCGACGGCGTCCGCGCCACCCGGCGCTGGACCGTGCGCGACGGCGTCCTCACCGAGAGCTGAACCCGCCCCGCGCGGAACGGGCCGGAGACGACCGGAGCCCCGGCCCGCCGTGGCGGACCGGGGCTCCCGGGTCGGTGCGGGTTCGGGGTGCTGGTCAGGCCTGCTCGGGCTCGACGGCGTCGTCCTGGGCGACGATGGCGAAGCGCAGCTCCTCCTCGCCCTCCTCGGTCCGGACCGGCTGCACGTCGAGCACCTTGTCGTCGAGCATCTCCGCGGCACCGGGCTCCAGGAAGACCGCGACACCCTCGCCGCGGAGCACGGTGTCCTGCTCGTCCGCGCCCTGGGCCAGCGAGAGCTCCAGGCCCTGGGCCGGGTCCGGCGCGGTGATCCGCAGGCCGCCGTCGTCGGGCAGCTCGGCGTCGGTGCTCAGGGTTTTGATCGCCTCGGCGGCGTTCTCCGTGATGGCCAACATCGTCCCCACCGTACGGACGGTGGCCCGCGGCCGTGGAGGCCCCGTCCCGGCGGGTCGGGCGCGCGAGGACGGGTGACGCCGTACCCTCCCGGAACATCGGGAGTGACCTACGTCACTCGCCCTGACACGACGGCGGCCCGGTGACCCGCCGGCGGGGGCGGTCACCGGGCCTCCGGGTCCGGTGGTGGCCGGCGGGCCGGGCCCGCCGGTACACCCGGTGTCAGCCGAACGTGTCCGGGTCCGGACCGATCCGCTCACCGGTGTGCAGTTGCTCGATCTTCGCGAGGTCGTCGTCGGACAGGGTGAAGTCGAGGATCTCGAAGTTCTCCTTCATCCGGTCCGGGTTGTTCGACTTCGGGAAGACGATGTTGCCGAGCTGGATGTGCCAGCGCAGCACGACCTGGGCCGGGGACTTCCCGGTCCGCCCCGCGAGCTCGGCCAGCTCCGGCGCCTCGAGCAGACCCTTGCCCTGGCCGATCGGGCTCCACGCCTCGGTCGCGATGTCGTGCTGCTGGTGGTACTCGCGCAGCTCCCGCTGCACCAGCTGCGGGTGGAACTCGACCTGGTTCACCGCCGGCACCGTGGACGTCTCCTTCGCGAGGCGCTCCAGGTGCGGGACCTGGAAGTTCGAGACGCCGATCGAGCGGGCCTTCCCCGCGTCCCGGGCGTCCTCGAAGCCCTGCCAGGTCTCGACGTAGCGGTCCTCGGCCGGGCGTGGCCAGTGGATCAGGTAGAGGTCCACGTGGTCGAGGCCGAGCCGGGTGAGGCTCTGGTCGAGGCGCTCGGCCGCCGTGCCGCGGCCGTGCCCGTCGTTGTCCAGCTTGGTGGTGATCCAGAGCTGGTCGCGCGGGATGCCGGAACTCGCGAGCGCCTTCCCGACGCCCTCCTCGTTGCCGTACATCTGCGCGGTGTCGATGTGCCGGTACCCGACGTCCAGCGCGGCCTGCACCTTGTCGGCGGTGGTGTCGGGATCGACCTGGAAGACCCCGAAGCCGAGCTGCGGGATCTCCCGGCCGTCGTTCAACTTGGTCGTGGGAACAGTCATGTACCGCGGTTACCCGCACCCGGCGGCCGTCATGCGCCCGCTCGGCCGTTCCAGACGCGGGCGATCTCAGCGGCGACGTCGGCGGCCTGGGCCCGCCCGGCCCGCGCCGACGGCGGGCGCCGGGCCGGGTCCAGGACGTTGCGGCCGAACGCCTGCTTCGCCCGCCGGTCCGGGGTGACGAGCGCGACCCGGGTGGTCGCGGCCAGCGCTTCGGCCTGCACCGCCGGCGCGGCCGCGGCCCCGAATCCGCCGGTGAGTGGGGCCAGGATCACGACGCGGCCGTACCCGGCGGCGAGGTCGGCGTTGGCCGTCGACCGGATCCCGCCGTCGATGTAGCGGGTGCCCTCGGCGCTCACCGGGGGCCACACGCCGGGGACCGCGCAGCTGGCCGCGACCGCAGTGGGCAGCCCGACCCCGGCGTTCCGGTCGAACACCCGGAACCCGCCGGTGTACGCGTCCACCGCGGTGATCCGCAGATCCGCCGCGGCCGGCCACGTCGCGCCGTCCAGCCGGCTCTCGATCGCCCGCAGCCGCCGGTGTTCGGGCATCGTGTCCGCGGCCAGGGCCATCCGGCCGACCCGGCCCCGGGCCCGGGCCGCACCGCGCGGGCCGAGCAGCGCGGCGGCCCCGATCCGGAACGCCTGGCGCACGCCCAGCGACGCCGCGATCTCCCCGACCGGCGGAGCGAGCTGGGCCTCCAGCAGTGCCTGCGGACCCCGGCCGCAGGCCAGGTTCGTCCCGACCACCGAGCCGGCCGACGTTCCGACCACCAGGTCGGCGCCGGTCAGGTCGACGCCGTGCGCGGTCAGGCCCGCGACCAGGCCGTACATCCAGGCGATCCCGGTCTGCCCGCCACCGCCCAGTACCAGCGCCCGCCGCTCACCACACGTCACGCCCGCACCCTGCCACGATCGCCGGTCGTGGAGCGCAGCGTCCGCCACGCGAACGCTCCGCTCCACGACCGGCGATCACCACGCCGGGTCACTCGCGGCGCAGCGCCCGGGCCGCGATCTGGGCGAGGTGCACCGGCTCGCGCTCGCCGGCCTGCCGGACCTGGGTCCGGCAGGAGTAGCCGTCGGCGAGCAGCTCCACCGACGGCGCGGCGGCGCGCAGCTCGGGCAGCAGCTTGCGCTCGGCGCAGGCCATCGAGACGTCGTAGTGCCCGTCCTCGAAGCCGAAGTTGCCGGCCAGCCCGCAGCACCCGGCGTCCAGCACGTCCGCACTCACCCCGAGCGCGGCCAGCACCGCGCGGTCCGGCTCGCTGCCGAGCTCGGCGTGCTGGTGGCAGTGCACCTGCACCAGCACCTCGCGGCCGGTGTCCTCGGACGCCGCGGACAGCTCGTCGGCGTGCCGGGCGAGCAGCTCGGCGAACGTCGAGACCTGGGTGGCCAGCAGCTTCACCCGCGGCTCGTCCGGGAGCAGCTCGGCCGCGTCGGACCGCAGGGCGGCGGTGCAGGACGGTTCCAGCCCGACGACCGGGATGCCGGCGTCCAGGGCCGGGCCGATCGCCCGCAGGCTCCGGCCCAGCACCCGTCGGGCGGCGGTCACCTGCCCGGTCGAGGTCCAGGTCAGCCCGCAGCAGACGTTCCGCGGGGGCAGCTCGACCCGGTACCCGAGCCCGGTGAGCACGGCGACCGCGTCCGCGGCGATGTCCGGGTCGAAGTGGTCGGTGAAGGTGTCGGTCCACAGCAGCAGCGGGCCGCGGCTGCCCGGCGTGACCCCCAGGTCCGGGACCCGCGTCATCGGCGCCCCCTTCGCCGCGCGGGCGGTGTAGGTCTCGCGGGCGATCGGCGGGATGGGGCGGCGGGCGTCGATCCCGCCGGCCTTCTTCGCGATCGCCGCGAGCGCCGGCACCTGCGCGAGCCGGTTCAGCCCGTCGACGGCGGCGGCCGGCAGCACCCCGACCGCACGCAGCCAGCGCGGCAGCGCCCCCATCGAGTAGTGCGTGCGCGGCCGGATCCTGCGGTGGTAGCGGTTGGCCAGGAACTCGGTCTTGTAGGTGGCCATGTCCACGCCGACCGGGCAGTCGGACTTGCAGCCCTTGCAGGACAGGCACAGATCCAGCGACTCGGCGACCTCGTCGGACTGCCAGCCGTCGGTGATGACCTCGCCGTTGGCCATCTCGAACAGCAGCCGGGCCCGGCCGCGGGTGGAGTGCTTCTCCTCGCCGGTGACGTTCCAGCTCGGGCACATCACGCCGCCGCCGGTGTCCACCGCGCACTTGCCGACCCCCAGGCAGCGGCGGGTGGCGCGGTGGAACGACCCGCGATCGTGCCCGAAGGCCAGCTTCGGCTCGTCCGGCATCGTCGGCATGCCGAGCTGGACGCGCAGGTTCTCGTCCATCGTGACCGGCCGGACGACCCGGCCCGGGTTCATCCGGTCGTCCGGGTCCCAGATCTCCTTGAACCGCTCGAACCCGGCGATGATCTGCGGCGGGTACATCCGGGGCAGCAGCTCGGCGCGGGCCTGGCCGTCGCCGTGCTCGCCGGACAGCGATCCGCCGTGGGAGACCACGCAGTCAGCGGCGTCGGTCATGAACGCCCGGAAGTTCGCGACACCGGCCTTGGTCAGCAGGTCGAAGTCGATCCGGACGTGCAGGCAGCCGTCACCGAAGTGGCCGTAGTAGATGCCCTTGCGACCGTGCCGCTCCAGGACCTTGTCGAACTCGCGCAGGTAGGACCCGAACTTCTCCGGCGGGACGGCCGCGTCCTCCCAGCCGGGCCATGCCTCGCCGCCGTCCGGGGAACGCGTGACCAGGCCGGCCCCCTCCTCGCGGACCCGCCACAGCGCGGCCATCTGCTTCGGCTCGGAGACGACGACCGCGCCGGTGGTGTAGGGCGTCATCGCGGTCGCGACGGCCTGCGCGGCGGCCTCGGCCTCCGCCCGGTCGATGCCACCGGTCTCGACGTAGAGCCAGCCCTTGCCCTCGGGCAGCATCCGGGAGGTGGTCTCGTCCGGCCGCAGCGCGCGCAGCGACGCGATCAGGCCGGCGTCCATCCCCTCGATGGTCAGCGGGGAGTGCTCGCGCACGACCATCACGTGGTCGGCGGCACGGTAGGCGTCCGGGAAGCCGAGCACGGCCAGCGCCCGCGCGGGCGGCGACTCGACCAGGTCGACGGTCGCCTCCAGGATCGTCGCGCAGGTGCCCTCGGTCCCCACCAGCGCCTTGGCCAGGTTCACGTTCCCGGGCACGATCTGGTCGAGGTTGTAGCCCGACACCCGGCGGGTCAGCTCCGGGACGTGCCGGTCGACCTCGGGGGCCAGCCCGGCACCGAGCTTGCGGAGCAGGTCCGGGATCTCGCCGGTCTCGGTGCCGTCCGGGCCGAGGGTGATCCGCTCGCCGCGGTAGGTCAGCACGTCCAGCGAGCGGACGTTGTCGACGGTCTTGCCCCACGCCACCGAGTGCGACCCGCAGGCGTTGTTGCCGATCATCCCGCCGATCGAGCAGCGGTTGTGCGTCGAGGGGTCCGGGCCGAACGTCAGCCCGTGCGGGCGGCCGGCGTCGCGGACCGCGTCGCACACCGCCCCGGGCTGGACGCGGGCGGTGCGGGCGTCCGGGTCGACCTCGACGATCCCGTCCATGTGAGTCTTCATGTCGAACGCGACCGCGGTGTTCACCGCCTGGCCGGCGATCGAGGTGCGTGACCCGACCGGCATCACCGGGACGTCGTACGAGCGGCAGACGGCCATCGCGGCCTCGACGTCGGCGGCGTCCCGCGGGGCGATCACGCCGATCGGGACGCCCCGGTAGTTCGAGGCGTCCGCGGACCACATCGCGCGACTACCGGCATCGAACCGGACCGCACCACCGATGGCGGCCCGCAGATCCTCCTGCAGGGCGCGATAGGCGGTGGTGCTGCTCGTGGTGGTGGGGCGCGCAGCGCTGTCCGTGCTCATGCGCGATCCGCTGGCGCTACTCGCGGTGCTCACTGGCACTCCTCTCGGCGGTTCGGGGCAGCAACGACGCTACCGCCCGTGCCCGACGACGACCGATGTCCGGCTCCATCGTGATCTTCTCCATCGACCGGTCGGGCGTGCGGGTGCGCGGCCAGGAACCCCTCGGCCCGCTCGTCCGGACCCGGCCGAGCGCCTCCGGTCGAACCGGCCGCTGGCAAGCGACGGACCAGCTGACCGCGGAACGACGGCCGAGCGCGTTGCAGGCCGGGGTGTTCGCGTTCGCGACCTTCGGCTTCGCCTACGAGCGGACTGCCGGCCGCCGGCGGCGCGTCGCGCTCGCCACCGCGGACCGGCGACCCCGCGCGCCCGGGCGGGGGGACCCGGGCGCGCGGGCGGCCGTCACCAGTTCTCGATCGACTTCGTGAGGATGTCGGCGATGTCGTCCTCGGTCGGCGGCTTCGGGCAGGTGGCCAGCAGCCGCTGCTGCTGCATCGTCCCCGGGACCAGGTCCGGGACGTCGGACTCGGTGAACCCGACGCCGCCGATGCCGTTCGGGATCCCGATGTCGCGCATCAGGTCGATCAGGATCGAGGGCAGCTGCTCGCGCGGGTCGTCGTGCTTGTCCGCACGCGGGGCCATCAGCTCGGCCGCCTTGAGGTGCCGCTCCGGGGCGGAGGAGAAGGAGAACCGGAACGCCTCCGGCGCCGTCAGCGACACCGACATGCCGTGCGGCACCATCGCCTCGTCCTGCGGGTAACCGGCCGGCCGGAAGTCCTTGACCTGCCCGGCGATCGGGTAGGCGTTGGCGTGCGGGATGTGCACGCCGGAGTTGCCGAAGCCCATCCCGGCGAAGGTCGCGGCCATCATCATGTTCGAGCGGGCCTCGACGTCGTCGGCGCCGCGGTGCACGGCGGTCCGGAACGACTGCGCCAGCAGTGCCATCGACTTCTCGCACCACAGGTCCGAGACCGGGTTCGAGCCGCAGTAGGTGACCCGCTCCTCGGGCCGCTTGCGGTCGAACGTGGTGTACCAGCGGGCGGTGTAGGACTCCAGGGCGTGACAGACGATGTCCATCCCAGACGCCGCGGTGACCTCCGGCGGCAGCGACATCGTGACCAGCGGGTCGATCACGGCCAGGGTCGGGCGCAGCCGCCAGTGGCTGATCCCGGTCTTGACCTTCATCGACAGGATGTCCAGCACGCACATCGCGGTCGACTCCGAGCCGGTGCCGGCCGTGGTCGGGACCGCGATGAGCGGCTTGAGCGGGCCCTCCGGGACCTTGGCGTTGCCGATCGGCTTGTTGATGAAGTCCATCAGCTCGCCGGGCCCGGAGGTCAGCAGGTTGATCGCCTTGGCGGTGTCGATCGCGGACCCGCCGCCGACGGCGACGAAGCCGTCCCACGGGCCCTGCGCGCGGGCGTACTCGGTGGCCTTGGTCATCGAGTCGTCGGTGGGCTCGACATGTACGCCGTCGAAGATCTCGGAGCCGATGTCGTGGCGGGCCAGGGACTCGGCGATCCGCTCCGGGATGCCCAGCCCGCGCACCCCCGGATCGGTGACGATCAGGACCCGCCTGGCGTTGTAGCCGGTCATCTCGAAGCCGATCTCATCGATGGCGCCGGCGCCGAACTTCAGCGGCGGGGCGCCCCAGGTGAAGATCGTCTCTTCGGTCAGGTCGACGTTCGGGGGTGTCATGGGATGGGGCCTCCTGATCTGACACGGCTGTGGGTCTCCGGAGCCCGAGTCTGCCCCGGTGATCAGGGTGTGCACCACGACGTCCAGCGATGGGACGGTGCGCTCGTACACGCCGTGCCTGATCGTCTCCGGTTCGATCGTCAAGCCGACCAGGGCGTCAGGACCCGGGGCGTCGCGGAGTGAACGCGCCGCAGAGCGGACTCGACCACATCGACCCATCTCCCTCATCTGAGGAACCGACACTGCGTCGGATCACTGAAAGTAGCACCAGACCCTCGTACGCCACGGATCACACGGTGGCGAGAGGCGCTCGTCGCACCGGCCGCGCCCACTCGACGAGCCCCGCGCCCAGCCCGGTGAGCACCATCGCGACCACACCGGTCGGCCAGAAGATGTGCGAGGTCTGGAACGGGACCGCCGCCCCGATCAGCAGCACCGCGCCGGGCAGCACCGCCCACCCCGCGCGGCGGAACAGCAGCCCGGCCACGCAGACCGTCGCGACCAGGTACGACACGGTCCCGACGTAGGACAGCCGGTCCCCCAACGAGATCAGCTCGATGATCGACTGCTGGCCGCGGCCCTCGGTCTCCAGGACCAGCCCGGCGGCGATCCCGGCCAGGCAGTCCAGTGCGGTGTAGAAGCAGCCGAACAGGTAGGCGCCGATCTTCCCGATCCAGGCGACCGGCCCGGTCTCCTCGCGCAGCAGCACCCACAGCGCGACACCGAGCAGCGGGAACACCGGGACCAGCGGCACGTGGGCGCTCCACCAGTCGTGGGCGGTGGACAGGTCCAGCCCGGTCGGGTGGTGCCAGCCGGCGCCGGCGAGCAGCAGCCCGGGCAGGGCCACGGCGATGATCAGCAGCCACCGGCGGGCCGCCGACGGTGTGCGCGTGGGCTCGCTCACGTGTCCTCCTCGATCGAACGGTGCGGGACGGATCGCAGCATGCTCGACGGCCATGGTCGACGATCGTGGTCGAGGGCACCGCGCCGGCCGTGCCGCTGCGGCCGGACCCGGAATCTAGGCTCCGGCCATGCCCGTCTCCGAAACGTTCGACCCCGAGGCCTGGACCCCGGTGGAGGGGTTCTCCTTCACCGACATCACCTACCACCGCGCGGTCTCGACCGGCGCGGTCCGGATCGCGTTCGACCGCCCCGACGTCCTCAACGCCTTCCGCCCCGGCACCGTCGACGAGCTGTTCACCGCGCTCGAGCACGCCCGCACCACCGCCGACGTCGGCTGCGTGCTGCTCACCGGCAACGGGCCGTCCCCCAAGGACGGCAAGCGGGCCTTCTGCTCCGGTGGCGACCAGCGCATCCGGGGCCGTACCGGCTACCAGTACGCCTCCGGCGACACCGCGGAGACGGTCGATGCCGGACGGGCCGGGCGGCTGCACATCCTGGAGTGCCAGCGCCTGATCCGGTTCATGCCCAAGGTCGTCGTCGCGGTCGTCAACGGGTGGGCGGCCGGGGGCGGGCACTCGCTGCACGCGGTCGCCGACCTGACCCTGGCCTCGGCCGAGCACGCCCGGTTCAAGCAGACCGACGCCGACGTCGGCTCCTTCGACGGCGGCTACGGCTCGGCCTACCTGGCCAAGCAGGTCGGCCAGAAGTTCGCCCGGGAGATCTTCTTCCTCGGCCGGACCTACAGCGCCGAGCAGATGCACCACATGGGCGCGGTCAACGAGGTCGTCCCGCACGCCGAGCTGGAGACCACGGCGCTGCAGTGGGCGACCGAGATCAACGGCAAGTCGCCGACCGCGCAGCGGATGCTGAAGTACGCGTTCAACCTCGCCGACGACGGCCTGGTCGGCCAGCAGCTCTTCGCCGGCGAGGCGACCCGGCTGGCCTACATGACCGACGAGGCCGTCGAGGGACGCGACTCGTTCCTGCAGAAGCGGGAACCGGACTGGTCACCGTTCCCCTGGCACTACTAGTCGGCGGCGGCGCGGGAACGCGGCACCGGCGTCACGCGGGCTGCCGGTGCGGTCGCGTCGACCGGCTGGAACGCCAGTGCCGCGAGCTCCCCGGCGACGGCCCGGTGCCCGGTGCCCGCCGCCACGCGGCGGCAGCGCAGCGAGCGCGGCGCGCCGGTCGGTGACGCGTCGGCGGGGACGGTGACGGTGCGGGTGCTCATCGGTGAGCTCCTTTACTCCGCGGCGCGGGGACGGGATCGCCCGCCGCTCTCACCCCGACCATCGGCGACGATCACCGGCTCGTTGCGGGGGCGGCCCGGGATCGCCACATCTGACGAGAACGTCGCCCGCTGGCCACCTCCCGGCCCTGGCCGCACCGGGTGGCAGGGTGACGGGCGTGGACGGGGTACGTGCGGTCGGGGTCGACGGGTCCCCGCGGTCGGTGTCCGATCTGACCATGGCCCTGCGGGCGGCCCTCGACGGTGTGGGACCTGCGGTCCTCCCGGTGCGCGCCGACCCGGGTGCCGAGCCGCCGCTGCCGGAGCCGGTGGCCCGGGCCGCGCGGGACGGGCTGCCGGACGGGCTCGCGGTCGTCGTCGCCACGTCGGGGTCGACCGGGGAGCCCAAGCACGTCGGGCTGACCGCGGGCGCGCTGCGGGCCTCCGCCGCCGCGACCGAGAACCGCCTCGGTGGGCCGGGCCGCTGGCTGCTCACGCTCCCCGCCGAGCACGTCGCCGGGGTCCAGGTGGTGCTGCGCGCGCTGCTCGCCGGTGCCGAGCCCGTGGTCCAGGACGTGCGGGACGGGTTCCGGCCGGACGGACTCGCCCGGGCCACCGGGCGGCTGCCGCACGGCGCCCGCCGCTACACCAGCCTGGTCCCGACCCAGCTCGCCAGGGTGCTCGACCAGGGGAGCGCACCGCTGCGCGCGCTGGCCGGGTACGCGGCCGTCCTGGTCGGCGGGGCGGCGCTGGACCCGGGCCTGCGCAGCCGGGCCGAGGAGGCCGGCGTCCGGGTGGTCACCACCTACGGGATGAGCGAGACGTGCGGCGGCTGCGTGTACGACGGCGTCCCACTGGACGGCGTGCGGGTCAGCCTCGAGCCCGGGTCCGGCCGGGTGGTGCTCGGAGGTCCGGTCGTGGCCGCCGGTTACCTGGGTGCCCCGGCGGCCACCGCGGAGGCGTTCGGTCCGGACGGTTTCCGCACCACCGACCTCGGCCACGTGGCCCCGGACGGGACGCTGACCGTCCTGGGGCGGGCCGACGACGTCGTCAACACCGGTGGGGAGAAGGTCGCCCCGGCCGCGGTGGAACGGGCGCTGACCGGGGTGCCCGGGGTGCGCGCGGCCTGCGTGGTCGGCCTGCCCGACGACGAGTGGGGCCAGGTCGTTGCCGCCCTGATCGTGCTCGCCGACCCCGCCGGCTCGCCCGGCCCATCGAGCCCCGCCGGCTCGCCCGGCTCGACCGGCCCCACCGGCGACCCCGGCGATCCCGGCGACGCGGTGTTGCGCGAGGCCGTACACCGGGCCTGCGGCCGGGCCGCGGTGCCGCGGGTGTTGCACCGCGCGTCCGTCGTACCGGAGCGGGGCATCGGCAAGCCGGACCGGGACGCCGTCGCGGACCTGCTGGCCCGGACACGCCCCGCGGGGTGAACCGTCGCGGTACGCGACGGGAACGACGGCGGTACCGGACCCGGTGATCACCCGGGACGGTGAAACGGACGTACACACCATGGGGTCGCTTCACACAGCGTGCATTGCGCCCCGCCCGCACATCGAGTGTGCTTGCGCCACTGACGACACAGAGTCCACACGGTTCGCTGTCGTCACACGAGCCACATCGACACGGCGGGGGTCAACGACATGCGCAGGATCACGCGGACCGGGATGCGGGGCATCGGCCTGCTCGTCGCGACCGGTGCGCTCTGTGCGGCCACCGTGGTGCCGGCCGGTGCGGCCGAGCCCGGCACCACCTGGCAGCCGGACCTGGGTGGGGGCAACGGGACCGGGGTGGTCGTCACCGACGGCACGGCCCGGTTCGACGCCGCGACCGCGCACGGTGCCCCGGTCGACGACGGTTCCGGCACCGAGGCCTCGGCCGACCCGACCGGCGTGGTGCCGACCGGGCTGCTGACCCTGCCGCCGCGCTCGCTGGACACCGCCACCACCGAGGTCGACGCCACGCTCGAGGCGGACACCCCGGCCGGGTCGACGGCGTCCATCGACATCCGGGGCCGCCGGACCGACGGCGCCTGGACCGAGTGGATCCCGGCCGGCGACATCACGCCGGGCAGGCCGTCCACCGTGGACCTGCCCGCCGCGTCCCGCGAGGTGCAGGGCCGGGTGGTGCTCACCTCGACCGGCAGCCCGGCGCCGTCGGTGCGCGGGGTGACGCTGAGCGCCGCGCCCGCCGGCGCGACCGAGGCACTGCCCGAGGTCGAGTCGGCGCCGCGCAGCTACTCGGTGTTCGCCACCCGGGAGGGCCTGGTCGGCGGCACCACCGCCAACGGTCACAAGATCGTCGAACGGGACCGGTTCGTGGCGCTGCCGTCCCGCCGGGCGCTCTCGCCGGACGGCAAGAGCGACTACTCGGTGAAGGTCTGCGCGCCGAACGGCCGCTGCGCCTTCGCCCCGGTCTGGGACATCGGGCCGTGGAACACCAAGGACGACTACTGGAACCCGAGCCCCGAGCGGCAGATGTGGAAGGACCTGCCGCAGGGCCGCCCGCAGGCCGCGGCCGCGTTCGAGGACGGGCACAACGGCGGCAACGACCAGTTCGGCCGTCGCCCCGCCAACCCGGCCGGGATCGACCTCGGGGACGGGATCTTCTGGGACGTGCTCGGGTTGAAGGACAACTCGCAGGTTCAGGTGGACTACCTGTGGACCGGCAGCCAGCGGCTCTCCGCGATCAGCGCCGAGGGCGCCCCGGACGTCGAGATCCTGGCCGAGCCGCGTGCCGGCGCCGAGGTCGTCGGGACCGCGGCGGACACCGCCGACGTGCCCGTGGAGTGCGTGCACGGCACCGGCGACGACGCCTTCGTCAAGCTGGGTGAGCGGCAGTTCCTGCCGCTGTCGTCGTTCGCCGAGGCGCCGGCGGGCCTCCCCGGATGCGACGCCGGCTCCCCGCCGGCCGGCGGGGAGCCACCCGCCGAGCCTGCGCCCGCTGCCCCCTCGTCGACCGAGCCCTCGCCCACCCAGTCCTCGCCTACCCAGTCCTCGCCCACCCAGCCCTCGCCCACCCAGCCTTCCACCGGCGCTCCCGCCGCGGCTGGGCCGGACTCCGGCGGGCCGGGCTCCGACGGCCGGGACGCTGCCGGCCCCGGGGACCCCACCGGCGGGCCGGAGGCCGCTACCGGCGAGCCGGAGGCCCCCGCCGCATCGGGGGCCGCGCCCGCGGACACCGGCGCTCCCGCCACCACCGGCGCGCCCGAGGCAGGGGCCCCGGGCAGCACCGGCACGCCGGGCTCCGGATCCGCACCGGCGACGCCGGGCACCCCGACCGGGGACAGCCAGGCCGCCGTCATCCCGGGCTCGGCCCAGCGCGCACCGTCCGGCCACCGCTGACTCGCCGGCCGCGCCGCCGGACCCGGCGCCGGCGCGCGGAAGCCTCCCCGCCGCACCCGCCGAGAGGCACCTCACGGTTCCACGGAGATCGGCAGATCGCGCTCACGTACCCCTGGGCGGGTGCGGAGGACTGCCGGGGCGCAGCGGGATAGGTTCTCCGGCGTGGCTTCAGTGGCGGAATGGGTCGAGGGGGCGCGTCCGCGCACCCTGCCCACCGCGATCTCCCCCGTCCTCGTCGGGACCGGTGCCGCGGTCGGCGCCGGCGCCGTCGCCCCCGGTGCCGCGCTGCTCGCCCTGGTCGTGGCGGTGGCGCTGGTGATCGGCGTGAACTTCGCGAACGACTACTCCGACGGCATCCGCGGCACCGACGACGACCGGGTCGGCCCGCAACGCCTGGTCGGCTCCCGCGCCGCCGAACCCGGCACGGTGAAGGCCGCGGCGTTCGGCTGCTTCGGGATCGCGGCGGTGGCGGGGATCGCGCTCACCGCGGTGTCCGGGCAGTGGTGGCTGATCGTCGTCGGCGCGCTGTGCATCGTCGGCGCCTGGTACTACACCGGCGGCCGCCGCCCGTACGGCTACGCCGGCCTCGGCGAGATCGCGGTGTTCGTGTTCTTCGGCCCGGTCGCCGTGCTCGGAACGATGCTCACCCAGGCCGGGACGGTGGACGCCGTGGCCGCCGGAGCCGCGGTCGGCGCGGGCCTGCTGACCTGCGCCGTGCTCGTCGCGAACAACCTGCGCGACATCCCCGGCGACGTGATCGCCGGCAAGCGCACGCTGGCGGTGCGGCTGGGCCCGCAGGGCACCCGGATGCTCTACCTGCTGCTGGCGGTGCTGCCGTTCGCCCTGGCGGTGGCGGCGGCGTTCGACCGGCCGGGCCTGCTCGTCGCGCTGCTGGCGCTGCCCGTCGCGGTCCGGCCGGTGCGGATCGTGCTGAGCGGGGCCGAGGGCCCGGCGCTGATCCCGGTGCTGCGCGACACCGGCCTGCTGTTGCTGGCCTGGTCAGCCGCGGTCGCGGTCGGCCTCGCCGTCGGCTGAGTCCGAGCCCTTCGCTGGGCCCTCCGCTGGGCCCGAACCGGCAGCCTCGGACGCGCCGGTCGGGGCGGGCTCCCCGTCCGCGGCCGGCGCAGGCGGCGGGCCGACGTCGCCACGCAGCTGGGCGCGCAGCGCCTCCCGCTCGGCCGAACGCCGGGCGGTGGACCGGGCGATCGCCCGGTCCAGACGGGCCCGCAACCCCCGGAACAGCACCATCGACAGCGGCAACGCGACGACCAGCGCGACCAGCGCGGCGATCAGCAGCGGCACCCCGGCCGCGGCGAGCACCAGTCCGATCACGGCCACGAGGGCCAGCCGGGCCAGCGTGTACAGCGCCACGGTCGCGGCCAGCCCGGGCTCGTCGGCGCGGGCCCGCGCCGCGGCCTGCGGCGGAGTCGGAGCGGTCATGCCCGCAAGGATACGTACGCTGGCGGAGGTGGAGGCTCCGGCCGAGCACACCGCCGGGCTCGCGGACCGGTGTGAGCCGGACGGGCGCGCTGTCCGATTGACCCGGACCGTCGCGTTTGCCCTTTAAGAACCCTTTACCTCCGGACAACCGTTCGAGTACCTGGGGTCTGAGGTGTCACGATGGACCGGAACGCGGAGCGCACCGCCGTTGTTGCGCGCCGACCGAGCATCACGCTGCACCCTCCGGGAGGACTTCCATGGCAGCACCGACGCAGGCACCCGAGCGACTGCTGACCCCGGGCGAGGTGGCTTCGCTGTTCCGCGTCGACCCGAAGACCGTGACCCGCTGGGCGTCCGCAGGCCGCATCGGTTCGATCCGCACCCCCGGCGGTCACCGGCGGTTCCGCGAGTCCGAGGTCCGCGGCCTGCTGGCCGACCTGACCAGCGAGGCCAGCCCCGGGATCCGCTGACCCGCCCGCTCGATCGATCGGGCGAACCGCCACTTCACCCGTACGTCAGGCCACCTTCGCTACGCTGGACAGCGGAGGTGGCCTGATGTTGTTTCTGATCCTGCTGCTCGGTGCGGCGATCGTGGCCGTCCTGCTCGTGCGAACCCTCCGGGCCGAACAGATGGTGTCCGACCCGGGCTCGCGACCGGAACTGCCCTGGTCCTCCGGACAGCGCACCGAGAAGCCCCGCACGACCGGCCCGGACGATGATCCGGACTTCCTCCGCGAGCTCGACGAGAAGGTCCGCAACCAGGACGAACCGCCCGAGCAACGGGGCTGACGACCCGGGAACGGCTTTACCGGAGGCGGTCCACCACGGTGGACCGCCTCCGGCGTGTCGGGAGCCCGGTCAGACCGGGAAGCCGTCCGCGACGGCCGCGGCGAGTTCCAGCAGCGCCGTCCGGGTCGGCCCCTCGAGGCGGTCCAGGTCGATCTCGGCACCCTCCTCCAGGTGCGGGTCGAACGGCACCCGCACGACCGCCCGGCAGCGGCCGGCGAAGTGTTCCGCCACCCGGTCCAGGTCCACCCCGCCACCGGCCCGGCGGAACACCGAGTTGATGACGACGACGGCGTTGCCGACCAGGCTCGTGTAGCCGTGGGCGTCCAGCCAGTCCAGCGTCGCGGAGGCACTGCGCGCACCGTCGATCGAGCCGGACGACACGATCACCAGCTGGTCGGCCATCCCCAGCACCCCGTACATCGCCGAGTGCATGAGTCCGGTGCCGCAGTCGGTGAGCACCAGGTTGTAGAAGTGCTCCAGCAGGTCCACCGCGCGCCGGTAGTCGTCCTCGCTGAACGCCTCGGACACGGCCGGGTCCTGCTCGCTCGCCAGCACCTCCAGGCGGGAGGCGCCCTGCGAGGTGTAGGCACGGACGTCGGTGTAGCGGCGCACCCGGTCGCCGTCGCGCAGCAGGTGCCGGACCGTCGCCGTGGTCTCCAGCGGGATCTTCTGGCTCAGCGTGCCGCGGTCCGGGTTGGCGTCCACCGCGACGACCCGGTCGCCGCGGTTCGCGGCGAAGGTCGCGCCGAGCGTGGCGGTGACCGTGGTCTTCCCGACGCCGCCCTTGAGGCTCAGCATCGCGATCTTGTGTGCGGTCAGCAGCGGGCGGCTCAGCCGGGACATCAGCTCCCGCTCGTGCAGCTCCGCCGGGCTCTCCCCCGGGTTGACCAGTCCACGGGTCAGCACGTGGACGGCGCGCCGCCAGCCGCTCCTCGGCGGGCGCCGGGTGCTGTGGCTGGTCCGCGACGGCGCCAGGTCCAGGCCACCGCTGTGCGGGTTGTCGCCGCGCCGGTGCTGCGCGGTCCGGGCCTCGACGGCCTCGGGTGCGGTCCATCGGGGCCGCCCGTTGCGGGCCCGCCCGTTCGCCGCCGCCGGGGCGTCTGCGGGCGGGGGCCGGCGCAGCGTCGCGTCCCCGCCGGTCGGAGCCTCATCGGTGGTCTCCCGGTCCCAGCCGGCGCGGCGCGGACGGCCGGTGTCCCCGGACGGCGCGGGGCTCTCCCGGCGTGCCGGTCTCGCCTCGGGTGCGGCGCCCCACGGCCGCGCGGTGTCCCCGGCGGGTGCGGCGTCCCCGGCAGGGCCCCCCGCGCGTGCGGCATCCACGGGAGCGGCGGTATTCGTGGATGCGGCGGTATCCGTGGATGAGGCGGCACCGTTCACGGCGGCCGCGCCCGGCCGGTCCCGTTCCTCGGCGTCGGGGTGTGCGGGCGCGGAAGCACCGTTCACCGGTGCGACCGACCGGCCCCGATGGTCGGTGCCGGGTTCGGCCTCCTCGGCGGCAGCGGACGGCGATCCGGCCGGGTCCGACGGCTGCCCGGCGGGGCCGGCGGGTTGCTCGGCGGGCCTGGAGGTCGGCGTCGCCGAGGACGACGGCGCCGGGGGTGCTTCATCCGCCTCGGGACGGCGCCAGATCACCTCACCGTCGTCGTCGGCGCCGGACGTCGACCACCACGGATCGGGCTCCGCCGCCCCACCGGGGCGGTAGAGGCCGGTGTCGTCCGGCCCGACGTCGTGAGCCGCAGGGTGCGTGGCCCCCAGACCGGCGGCGGCCGGGTCGGCGCCCGGGTCCGCGGCAAGGTCGGCGCCGGGGTCGTCGTCCACCCGGTGCCGCCCGTCCTGCGGGTCGTCGGGGACCCGGTCCGGCTCGGCGTCGGCGGCCGGGGCGGGCCCCGGCTCGGCGTCGTTCCGCAGCGCGGACAGGTCCAACCCGTGCGGCGGGGTGCGGGGGTCGATCTCGTCGACCAGGTCGTCGTCGACGTCGGGCAGCTCGCTGCCCCAGGCCGATCCGGCGGGCGGGGTGCGGGTCCCCACCCCGGCCCGGCCCGGAGCCGGCGCCGACGCCATCCGCTCGGCGGTGGAGCGCGGCTGCGTGCGGGCCGGCCCGCTCCCGGTCGTGCCGCTCGAGGCGTCCTCGGACCCGGATGCGGTGCCGGCGTCGGCCGGACGCGCAGGGTCACCGTCGTTCGGACGACGACGCCGCCCGAAGGACCGCCCGGACGTCTCCGCCGGACCCCAGCGTTCCCGTACGTAGCGGCCCACCGATCCATCGGGCTGCCCGCCGGTCCCGTTCTCGCTCACGGGATCCGACGGTAGCCCTGCCGAACCCGACGGTCGAGCGGCCTCAGAACCCTGCGTACGAATGCAGGCCGGCCACGACCATGTTGATGAAGAACAGGTTGAACACGATCGTGGCGAAGGCCGCGATGTTGATCCAGGCCGCGCGCGAGGTCCGCCATCCGGCGGTGGCCCGTGCGTGCAGGTAGGCGGCGTAGAGCACCCAGGCCACGAACGCCACCGTCTCCTTGGGGTCCCAGCCCCAGAACCGGTTCCAGGCGGCCTCCGCCCACACGGCACCGGTGATGATCCCGAACGTGTAGAGCGGGAACGCGAACACCGTCACCCGATAGGCCAACCGATCCAGCGACTCCACCGTCGGCAGCTTGTCCGCGAGCACCGCGGGCCGCCCACTGCGCTTGATCATGAACAGCACGCTGGCGACGCCGGGAATCAGCATCAGCCCGGAGGCCAGCGTGATCGTTGTCACATGGATCATGATCCAGTACGATTGCAGCGCCGGGACGACGGGCGCCGCCTCGAGGTAGAGCACCGTGCCGGTGAGGAACATCAGCAGCACGATCGGCGTCAGCACGAACACACCGGCCGGACGCAGCACCGGATGCCGGCGCAGCAGCACCAGCCAGCCCACGACGGCCATCATGCTCAGCGCCGAGCAGAACTCGTACATGTTGCCGAGCGGCCAGCGGTAGGCCGCGAGACCGCGCAGCACGATCGATCCGAGGTGCAGCAGCACCGCCAGGATCATCAGCGCGACCCCGACCCGCCCGTAGCGGTCCGGCCGGGTCCGGCCCGGTCCGGCGGGATCGGCGACGGCGGTGTCCGCCGGACCGGCGGTCGCGTCCCCGGAGAGCGTGTCCCCGGAGGCAGCATCGCCGGAAGCGCTGCCGGCACCGACCGCGGCCGGCTGCCGGCGAGCCGCCCGGGCGACCCGGCCTGCGGAGTACTCCAGCGCGGTGAACACCATCGCCAGCAGCAGCACCACGAGCGTGGCCTGGAACAGCCGATCGCTCCACAGCGACAACACCGGATCGACGAGCATCCTGGGTCAACCGTCCTTCTTCGTCGTGTCCTCGAGCAGCTCGTCCGCGAGACGGTCGAACTCCTCGCCGTAACCGGCCTGATCGGTCCGGGCGAGACCACCCAGCTCGACGCGGCTGCCACCCGCGCCGTCCGGGCGCACCCGCACCCAGAAGCGACGGCGCTTGATCGTCAGCGACAGGGTCAGCCCGGCCAGCATCACCATTGCGGAGACCAGCACCCAGACCTGGGTGGGATCGTGCCCGACCAGCAGGTTCACCCACGGTGTGACGCCGTCGAACCGGACGACGGTCCCGTCGTCCAGCCGCACCGTGTCGCCGATGCCCAGCCGGCTCTCGGCCACCGTGCGCAGCTCGCCGTTGTCGATCTGCCGCTGGTCGACGCTGAAGATCGACTGCCCGCGGCCGTCGTCGATCCCGAGGTCGCCGCGCATGATGTTCACATCGGCCGTCGGTGCCCGCAGGTCCGGATGCACCGAGGCGAGGTTGCCCTCCGCGTCCACCGCCCCGGTGGGGGCGAAGGTCCCGGTCACCGCGAGCTGGCTGGTCCGCCGCTGCTCCGGGTCGGTGACCCCCGGGCGCTCGAACTTGGTGGCGCCCTCGGAGAGCTGGCTGCCGCTCTGGTCGACCGGCCGCCACTGGATGTCACCGGTCCGGCTCTGCCCGTCCGGCCAGGTCACGGTGAACTCCGGCGCGTAGCCGTACCCGGTGAGGTAGACCCGGTCGGAGTCGGTCCGCAGCGGGTGGTTCGTCGCGAGCTCGTACGGACGCCACGAGGTGACGCCGTTCTCCAGGTCCTCGCCGGTCTGGTAGCCGATCTGGGCGGCGAACGACGACGGCTGGCCGTTGGGCAGCCAGCTGCCGTCGAACCGGTCGACCTTGACGCAGAACTCGTTCAGCCCGGTGCCGTCCACCTGCAGCCCGGCCCGGAACGAGTCGTAACCGAGGATCGAGCTGTTGCAGAACTGGCTGCCGTCGGCGCGGACGATGACGTCGCCGTCGTAGCCGAAGAGCTTGCCGCCGGCCATCCCGATCAGGATCCCGATCAGGCTGAGGTGGAAGACCAGGTTCCCGGTCTCGCGCAGGTAGCCGCGCTCGGCCGACACCGTGCGGCCGCCGTCGTCCCCCAGGGTCTCGGCCTTCCGCCAGCCCCGCAGCAGCCGCCTGCTGCGGCCGACGACCTGGTCGGGCGGCTCGGCGAGCGTCCCGGACGCCGAGTGCGGCAGCCGGGACAGGTTGCGCGGCGTCGCCACCGGGGCCGCCCGCATCCCCCGCCAGTACTCGGCCGAGCGCGGCAGCACGCAGCCCACCAGCGAGATCATCAGCAGCAGGTAGATCGCCGCGAACCACGGGCTGGCGAAGACCTCGAAGCCGCCGACGGCGTCGATCAGCGGGGCCAGCCGCGGGTTGGCGGCGAAGTACTCGTCGACCAGCCGTTCGTTGAGCGAGCGCTGCGGGATCAGCGCACCCGGCATCGCGGCCAGCGCCAGCAGGAACAGCAGGACCAGCGCGGTCCGCATGCTGGTCAGGCCGCGCCAGGTGTTGCGCAGGAACGCCCAGGCCGACCGCAGCGGGCCGGACCGGCCGGACGGCGGTTCGCCGCCGCCCTCGACGGTCGCCGGCAGCTGCGGTGGGGCGGTCGGGGGGGAGCTCATCGGGGGGTTCTCATCAGATCGGGGGCGTGAATCCGGCGGCGGCGACCTGCAGCTTCACCAGCATCTGGCCCCAGAGGCCGGAGACCAGCAGCACCCCGACCGCGACCAGCAGCATCCCGCCGGCGATCTGGATCGCCCGGGTGTGCCGGCGCAGCCAGCCCAGCGCGCCGACGGCGCGGGAGGCGCCGAGCGCGATGAGCACGAACGGGATGCCCAGGCCCGCGCAGTAGGCCAGGATCAGCACGACGCCGCGCAGCGAGCCACCGCCGGTCCCGGCCGCGACCGCGACGACCCCGGCCAGCGTCGGGCCGATGCAGGGCACCCAGCCCAGGCCGAACACCGCGCCGAGCAGCGGCGCGCCGGCCACGCCCGCCCGCGGGGTCCAGTGCACCCGGTACTCGCGCTGCAGCGCCGGGATCAGCCCGGCGAACGCCAGCCCCATCACGATCATCACGACGCCGCCGATCCGCTGCAGCAGCGTCTCGTTCGCGACCAGGACGTCGGACAGCCACACCGCGCCGACCATGATCGCGCCGAAGACCACGGTGAAGCCCGCGACGAACAGCAGGGCCGCCCCGGCGACCCGCCAGCGACCGTCACGCATCCGTTCGGCGACCGCCGTGGTGTCCTCGCCCGCGGTCCCGGCCTGCCGGGTCAGCGCACGCTCGCGGGCCTCGGCCGGGGTCACCGGCGGGGACTGCGCGCCGACCAGCCCGGCCAGGTAGGCCAGGTAGCCGGGCACCAGCGGCACCACGCACGGGGACGCGAAGCTGACCAGCCCGGCGAGCACCGAGACCAGCGCTGCGAGCAGCAGCGGCCCGGAGATCGCCAGGGTGGTCGTCGCGTCCATCGACCCCCAGGGTAGAAGGCCCGATCCCCGCCGCGCCGCCCGGGTTCTACAACGTGTAGTGCTTGCGCGCGGAGCGGAACCGGCCGGGTACCGGGCGTCAGCCCGGCGGGGCCGGAGCCGGAGCCGGGGCGGGTTCGGCGGTCAGCCGCTCGACCAGCGGCAGCAGGTCCGAGCTGCCGACCGGGGTCAGGAACACCGCCGCCACCCGGTGCCGGCGGTCGAGGACGATCGTCGACGGCACGATGTTGCGCGGGTACCCGTCGAGCTGGGTCAGCGTGCGGCCGGGGAAGTCGTAGATCGAGTCGTAGGTGAGCCCGCGGCTGGTGACGAAGTCGGTCGCGGCCTGCCGGTCGTCGCGGACGTCGATGCCGAGCACCGCCGCGTCCCCGGCGGCGGCCTCGGCGACCGCCTGGAGCTCGGGGGCCTCGGTCCGGCACGGCCCGCACCACGAGCCCCAGATGTTGAGCACCACGATCTGGCCGGGGTAGTCGGCGATGCCCACCTCGCTGCCCGGCCGCAGCAGGCTCTCGCCGCGCAGCCCGGCGATCACGCTGCGGCTCTCCGGCGGGTCGTAGGTGATCCGGGTCTCGCCACCGGGAGCGACGAACTGGAACTCGCCGGACGACTCGGCCGCACCACCGCCGGCGCACCCGGCCAGCAGCGCCAGCACCGCGAGCAGCGGCAGGACCAGACGGCTCATGCGCCGGTCACCATCGCGCCGCTCGGACCGGCCGGTTCGGCGTAGCGCAGCGCGGTCAGGCTGGCGCCGGTGAACTCGACGCTGGTCAGCGACGCCAGCGCGCACTGCCTGCGGCGCGGGTCGTGCCAGAGCCGCTGCCCGGCCAGGTAGCGGCGCAGCGTCCAGATCGGCAGCTGGTGGGACACGCAGACGACCTCGCGGCCGGGCGCGAGCTCCCGGGCCGCGTGCACCGCACCCAGCATCCGGTGCGCGATCCGCAGGTACGGCTCCCCCCAGGACGGGGTCAGCGGGTCGCGCAGCAGTCGCCACGCCCGCGGGCGCTTCAGCGCGCCGTCACCGACGGCGAACGCCTCGCCCTCGAACAGGTTCGCGGCCTCGATCAGCCCGTCGTCGGTGCCGATCTCCAGGCCGTGCGCCTCGGCGATCGGGCCTGCGGTCTGCTGCGCGCGCAGCAGCGGCGAGGCGACGACCGCCGCGACGTCGCTGTCGCCGAGGTACGCCGCGACCGTCTTGGCCTGGGCCTCGCCGAGGTCGGAGAGCCGGAAACCCGGGCGGCGGCCGTAGAGCACCTGCTCGGGGTTGTGCACCTCGCCGTGCCGGAGCAGGTGCACCATCGTGACCGGCCCGGACGCCGGCGGGCTCGTGCGGTCGCCGGTCACGCTCACGCCCCGTCCGGGCGGGTCGCGGCGGCCGCGGCCCTCGCCGCGTGCCCCAGGGCGGTCTCGATCTGCGCGAACGCGTCGTCGTCCAGCGCGGTGCAGACGAACCAGCCCTCGAACGCCGACGGCGGTGGGTAGACCCCGTGCGCCAGCATGGCGTGGAAGAACGCCGGGTAGCGCCAGGTCTCGGCGGCCTTCGCGCTCGCGTAGCCGGTCACCGGGGTGTCCGAGAAGAACGGCGAGAGCATGGTGCCGGCGTACTGCACGGTGTGCGGGACGCCCTCGCGGCCGAGCGCCTCGGTGATCAGGGTGCCGAGCCGGTCGGCGTTCGCGGCCAGGGTGGCGTATGCGGCGTCGTCGGCGTGCCGCAGCGTGGTAGCGCCTGCGGCGACCGCGACCGGGTTCCCGGCCAGCGTGCCCGCCTGGTAGACGGGCCCGGCCGGGGCCAGGAACGACATGTGCTCGACCGAGCCGCCGAACGCGGCCGCCGGGAGCCCGCCGGACATCACCTTGCCGAACGTGTAGAGATCCCCCGCGACGCCGTCGCAGCCGAACCAGCCCTGCTTCGACGCGCGGAAGCCGGTCATCACCTCGTCGATCACCAGCAGCGCGCCGTGCGCGTGCGCGATGTCGCGCAGGCCGGCGTTGAAGCCCTCGGCCGGCGGGACGACGCCCATGTTCCCGGCCGCCGCCTCGGTGATCACGCAGGCGATCTCGTCGCCGCGCTCGGCGAACACCTGCCGGACGGCGTCCAGGTCGTTGTAGGGGAGCACCACGGTGTCCGCGGCCTGCGCGCCGGTGACGCCTGGGCTGGTCGGCAGTCCGAGCGTGGCCAGGCCGGAGCCGGCGTCGGCGAGCAGCGCGTCGACGTGGCCGTGGTAGCAGCCGGCGAACTTGACGATCACGCTGCGCCCGGTGATCCCGCGGGCCAGCCGGATCGCGCTCATCGTCGCCTCGGTGCCCGAGTTGACCAGCCGGACCTGCTCGACCGGGGTCCGGCCGACGATCTCGGAGGCCAGGTCGAGCTCGCCGGGGGTCGGCGTGCCGAACGACAGCCCCTGCGACGCCGCCGCCCGCACCGCCTCGACAACGGCCGGGTGCGCGTGCCCCAGGATCATCGGCCCCCAGGACGAGACGAGGTCGACGTAGCTCGCACCGTCGGCGTCGGTCAGCCGGCAGCCCTGCCCGGAGACCATGAACCGCGGGGTGCCGCCGACCGAGTTGAACGCCCGCACCGGGGAGTTCACCCCGCCCGGGATCAGCTCCGCGGCCCGCTCGAACAGGCGGGCCGACTCCTTCGGTTCCGGGTTCACGTCAGTCGCGCTCACGCCGCCAGTCTCGCAGCCCTCACGCGGTGCGTCCCGGGACCCCGCCGCGCACCGCGCGGGACGCGTACCAGGTCCTCGCCGGGGGCGAGAACAGCAGCCAGAGCCCGGCCGCGGCCAGCGCCAGCACGGCCACCGCGAACAGCGGCAGCGTCGGTGCCATCATCAGCAGCAGCGGCAGCCCGTAGACGGCGGTCAGCACGACCAGCGCGATCCGGGCGCCGGGCCGGCCGAGGAAGGCCACCACCGCCAGCGCGGCGTAGACCGCGGCGAGCACCAGGAACATGCCGCCCATCACCCGGATCGCCTGGGTCAGCTGATCGAGGGTCAGCCCGGCCTGGGCCATCATCGCGTCGACCTCGGCACGCGGGATGCCGGCCTGGTTCAGCAGCTCGTCGTCCACCGTCGCGAACATCGCGGTGACGCCCATCAGGACGAACGGCAGTGTCGCGACGATCAGCAGGATCAGCGCCGTGGTCACCTGGCCCGGACGGGGCACCCGGGCGCCGCCACCCTGCCCGAGCCCGGCCGGCGGCGCCTGTCCGTACTGCGCCTGCCCGTACTGCTGCTGTCCGTACGGCTGCTGCCCGTACCGGGGCTGCCCGGACGGGGTCTGCCCCTGCTGCGGCGACGCGTCCTGGCCCGAGGGCGGGGGCGGCGCCGGGACGGCGCCCGGCGTCCAGCCCTGCGGGTAGGGGTTCTGCGGGTACTGCGGGTAGTGCCCCGACGACGGGCCGGGCCGGTAGTACCGGGTGCCCTCGGGCTCGTTGCTCACGACGTCCACGGTAGCCGGGCAGGTGTCCGGTTTGCCACGTTCGGCGGTACCGCCCGCGCGCCGGAACCGTTCCGGTCAGTCGAGCCAGGCTGCGGCCTCGACCGCCCAGTAGGTGAGGACCGTGTCGGCGCCCGCCCGGCGGATCGAGGTGAGCGTCTCCAGGATCGTGCGCTCCCGCTCCAGCCAGCCCTTCTCGACGGCGGCCTCGACCATCGCGTACTCCCCGGAGATCTGGTACGCGGCGACCGGCACGTCGGCGACGTCGGCGACCCGGGACAGCACGTCCAGATAGGCCAGCGCCGGCTTGACCATCACCATGTCGGCGCCCTCGTCCAGATCCAGCGCCAGCTCACGCAGCGCCTCGCGGGCGTTGCCGCCGTCCTGCTGGTAGGTCTTGCGGTCGCCCTTGAGCTGCGAGTTCACCGCCTCGCGGAACGGCCCGTAGAACGCCGAGGCGTACTTCGCGGTGTAGGCGAGGATCCCGCTGTCGGTGAAGCCGGCGTCGTCCAGCGCCGACCGGATGACACCGACCTGGCCGTCCATCATCCCGCTCGGGGCGACCAGGTGCGCCCCGGCGCGGGCCTGCTCGACCCCCATCCGGGCGTAGATCTCGAGGGTCGCGTCGTTGTCGACGACGCCGTCGGGGTCGAGCACGCCGCAGTGGCCGTGGTCGGTGAACTCGTCCAGGCACAGGTCGGACATGACGACCAGGTCGTCACCGACCTCGGCCCGCACGTCCCGCAGCGCCGCGTTGAGGATCCCGTCCGGGTCGACGGCGCCGGAGCCGGTCGCGTCGTGCACCTCGGGGACACCGAACAGCATCACCCCGCCGATCCCGGCCGACGCCGCCTCGGCGACCGCCTTGCGCAGGGTGTCCCGGGTGTGCTGGACGACCCCGGGCATCGAGGAGATGGGCACCGGTTCGGCCGCCCCCTCGCGCACGAACATCGGCAGCACCAGCTGCCGCGGACGGACCTCGGTCTCGGAGACCAGCCGCCGCATCGCGGGGGTGGTCCGCAACCGACGGGGGCGCTGCGCCGGGAATCCCATGCGCCCAGGTTAGGCGCTGCGCGCTCGTCAGTGTTTGTCGCGGCCCGCACCGCCACAACCACTCACGGGCGCGTCAGCGCCTCCGCGCCTTGACCTTCTTGGGCGGGGGCAGGTTGCCCTCGGCCCGCAGCTTCGCGGTGTGCGTGGCCAGTGCGTCGACCAGGGTCGGGACCCTCGCCTCCTCGGGCTGCACGTCCACCCGCAGGCCGAACTCGCGGGCGGTCTCCGCGGTGGCCGGGCCGATGCAGGCGACCAGGGTTCGGGCGTGTGGCTTTCCGGCGATGCCGACCAGGTTCCGCACCGTCGACGACGAGGTGAAGCACACCGCGTCGAACCCGCCGGTCTTGATCGCCTCGCGGATCGGTGCGGGCGGCGGGGCCGCGCGCACGGTCCGGTAGGCGGTCACGTCGTCGACCTCCCAGCCACGCTCCTGCAGCCCGGCGGACAGCGTCTCGGTGGCGATGTCGGCGCGTGGGAGCAGCACCCGGTCGACCGGGTCGAGCACGTCGTCGTGCGGGGGGAAGATCTCCAGCAGGCCCTCCGAGGTGGAGGACTGGGCCTCGTCGACGTCCGGCACCAGCTCCGGCTCGACGCCGAACTCGCGCACCTTGTCCGCGGTCGACCGGCCCACGCAGGCGATCTTCACACCGGAGAATGCTCGGGCGTCCAGGCCGAACTCGCCGAACTTCTCCCACACCGCCTTCACGGCGTTCGTGGAGGTGAACACGACCCACTGGTAGCGGCCGTCCACCAGGCCCTTGACCGAGCGCTCCATCTGGGCGGGCGACCGGGGCGGCTCGACGGCGATCGTCGGCACCTCCTCCGGGATGGCCCCATGCATGCGCAGCCGCTCGCTCATCACGCCGGCCTGGTCCTTGGTCCGCGGGACCAGCACCCGCCAGCCGTAGAGCGCGCGGGACTCCCACCAGGACAGCTCGCCGCGCCGGCCGGCGGCGTCGCCCACGGTCAGGACGAGCGCGCCGTCCAGCTCGCCGCCGTCGGAGGCCAGCTTGGCCACCGACGACGAGATCGTCCGCTGGGTGGAGGTGGTGCCGCCGGAGGTGATCGCGACCGCGGTCTCGCCGGGCACGCCCTGTGCGGACAGCCCCGCGGTCACGTCGCCGAGCAGCGCGCCGCTGGCGTGCAGCACGACCGGGCCCGGGCTCGCGGCCAGTGCGGCCCAGTCGACGCCCGCCCGGACGTCGGCCTCGACGTGCGCCGACCCGAGCGCTACACCGGCGTAGGCCGGGACCGCTGTGGAGGCCGGCACGCCCGGGACGACGTCGAACGCCACGCCCGAGGCGGAGACGGCCATCGCCTCGGCGACGACCGCGTCGTTGGTCAGCGGGTCGCCGGCGACCAGCCGGGCGACCGAGCGGCCCTGCCCGGCCTCGCCGAGCAGGTCACCGGCGATGTCGGCGGGCTGGCCGACGGCCGGGCGTACCTCGGCGCCGTCGGCGGCCAGGGCGAGGATGCCCTCGGGCACGTCCGGGTCGGTGATCACCAGCGGCGAGCCGGCGAGCACGTCCCGGGCGCGCACGGTCAGCAGCGCCGGGTCCCCCGGTCCGCTGCCGACGAAGGCGATCCGCCCCGAGGTGTTGGCAGGTCCTGTCATTACGAACTCCCGATCCAGCGGTTCACGGAGCGCTCGACGTCTGCGGGGGGCAGGTCGTCGGCGCCCAGGTCGAGCAGCTCGTGCGCGAGTGCGGCTCCGAGCTTCTCGGCGGCGTCCATCTCTCCGGTGGCGGAGGCGCGCAGCACCGCGCCCTCCTCGATGTCCCCGGTACCCAGCACGGCGCGCATCGACAGCCGGTCGACCGCGCGGCCGTCGTCGTCCAGGTCGGAGACGACATCGGCCAGCGCACCGACCGGAGCGGTGCAACCGGCCTCCAGGGTGGCCAGCACGGCGCGCTCGGCGGTGACGGCCGCGCGCACCCCCGGATCGTCGAGCACGGCCCGCAGTGTCGCGACCAGCTCGGCGTCCCGCTCGCGACACTCGATCGCGAGTGCACCCTGGGCGGGGGCGGGCAGCATCTGCAGCGGATCGATCAGCTCGTCCGCGTCGTCGATGCGGCCCAGCCGGCGCAGCCCGGCCGCGGCGACGACCACCGCGTCCAGCTCGCCGGAACGGACCTTCCCGATCCGGGTGTCCACGTTGCCGCGGATCGGCAGCACCTCGAGCCCCTGGCCGAGGGCGTGCAGCTGGCAGGCCCGCCGCGGCGAGCCGGTACCCACCCGCGCCCCGCGGCCGACCTCGCCCAGCACCTTCCCGCCGGTGACCAGCGCGTCCCGCGGGTCCTCCCGGGTCGGCACCGCGGCGATCCGCAGTCCGGGCGCGGCCGCGGTGGGCAGGTCCTTGAACGAGTGCACCGCGACGTCGATGTCCCCGGCGTTCAGCGCGTCCCGCAGCGCCGAGACGAACACCCCGACACCGAGCTGGGTCACCGGCGCCATCGAGCGGTCACCGCTGGTGGAGACGGTGACCAGCTCGGCGGGCTGCCCGCCGGCGACCAGCCGGTCCACGATCGTCGAGGTCTGGGCCATGGCCAGCTTCGAGGGCCGCGTCCCGATCCGGAGCGGCTGTGGCGGGGTCGTCGGCGCGCTCATGAGGTCTGCTCCGGGGGACGGGACCCGATCGTCGGGGTGCTCTCCAGCGGCGCGTTCGGGTTGGCGTAGCGCAGCGCCGCGGTGACGTCGTCGCCGTCGACGGTGGCGTCGGCGCCGCGGACCGGGGCCGCGACCGCCGCGGCGGCCTGCGGGTCCAGCTCGAACAGGGTCCGCAGCGCGGCCGCGTACCCCTCCCCGTCCGGGCCCCCGGCGAGGCGTTTGACCTGCACCGTCGGTGTGTGCAGCAGCTTGTCGACGACCCGGCGCACGGTGCGCGACAGCTCCTCACGGGTCTTGTCGTCCAGCTCCGGCAGCCGCGAGTCCAGCCGCAGCAGCTCGGCGTCGACGACCTCGGAGGCTCGGCGGCGCAGCGCCGTCACGGTCGGCGTCACCTCGGCCGAGCGCTGCCCGGCCAGGTACTGCTGGGCTTCCTCGTCGACCATCTTCTGCGCGACGGCGACGGCACCGCCGTCGGCCGCGTCGAGCAGCCGGCGCTGCAGCGTCACCAGGTCGACCATCCGGACGCCGGGCAGCTCGGCCACGGCCGGGTCGACGTCGCGCGGCAGGCCGAGGTCGCAGACCACCAGCGGGCGCTCCCGACCGGCGCCGGCCAGCGCCTCGCCGACCGGGCCGGTGCCGACGACGTGCCCGATCGACCCGGTGCAGGCCACCAGCAGGTCGGTCGCGCGCACCTCGTCGGCCATCGCGTCCAGCGGGGCCGTGCGCGCCGGGGTGCCCTGCTCGCGGACCTTCTCGGCGAGCCGCTCGGCCGGCCCGGCGGAGCGGTTCAGCACCACGATCTCCGACGCCCCGGCCCGGCGCAGGTGGGCCGCGGCCAGCGCGCCCATCGCCCCGGCCCCGACGATCACCGCGCGGGCGCCGTCCAGACCGGTGCCCGCGGTGCCGTCCCGGCCGCCCGCGATCGTGCCGCCGGTCCCGCCGAGCTCGCGGTCGGCGTCGCGCAGCGCCTCGGACACCACCGAGGCGCCCGCCTCGTCGATGCCGGTGCCGGCGTGTACCCGCTTGCCGACCCGCAGCGCCTGCTGGACCAGCTCGTGCAGCACCTTGCCGACCGAGCCCGCCTCGTCGGCGGTGGCGTAGGCCGAGCGGAGCTGGCCGAGGATCTGCGACTCGCCGACGACCATCGAGTCCAGTCCGGCGGCGAGCTGGAACAGGTGCTGCACCGCCGAGCCGGCGTAGTGCACGAAGAGATGCTCGGAGAGCTCGCCGAGCGGGAACCCGGCGTGCGCACCGAGCACGTCGGTGACGTCGCCCAGGCCACCGTGGAACGCGTCCACGACCGCGCAGACCTCGATCCGGTTGCACGTGGAGAGGAGGACGGCCTCCTCGACGTGCGTGCGGTCGAGCATCTCCTCGAGCAGCTTGGGGACGCCACCCGGCGCGACGGCGAGGCGCTCCAGCACCTCGACCGGCGCGCTCCGGTGCGACAGGCCGACCACGAGGACGCTCATCGCCGGGACACCACCGATCCGTTCGATTCCCTGTGGGCGTCGCCGGACGCACCGGCAGCACCCGGCCCGACGGGGGTACCCGCCGGGTCCGCCGCGACCTCGGCCCCGCGGCCGGTCGCCGACTCGCCGGCGGTGTGCCGGCGGGCCACGTGGAACGCGAGGACCTGCAGCTCGACCGACAGGTCGACCTTGCGGACCTCGACGTCGCCGGGCACCTGCAACAGGACCGGCGCGAAGTTGAGGATGGACTGCACCCCGCCGCGGACGAGCAGGTCGCAGACGCTCTGGGCCACCGGGCCCGGGGTCGCGACCATGCCGATCGTCACGCCGTGCTCGGCGCAGGCCTCCGGGATCTCGTGGACGTGCCGCACGACGATCCCGTTGATCTCGATGCCGACCAGGTCCGGGTCGACGTCGAACAGCGCGCTGACCGGGAACCCGCGACCGGCGAACCCGGCGTAGCCGGCGAGCGCGTGGCCGAGGTTGCCCACCCCGACCAGCGCCACCGACTGCCGGTGGTCCAGCCCGAGCTCGGCGGACAGCCGGCCCTGCAGGGAGGTGACGTCGTAGCCGACGCCGCGCACGCCGTAGGAACCGAGGTGCGACAGATCCTTGCGCAGCTTCGCCGAGTTCACCCCCGAGGCGCCGGCCAGCTCCTCGCTGGACACGGTCTCCACACCCTGATCGCGCAGCTCGCCGAGCACCCGCAGGTAGACCGCGAGCCTGCTGACCGTGGCCTCGGGCACCGGGCGGGCGGGGCGCTCGCCGTCGGCGGCCGGGCCGGCGCCCGGCGCGACCAGCGACTCCCCCGCGTCCGCGGTGCCGGTCTCGGGCGGCAGGCTCACGGGCCTTCCTCCTCCGGCGTCGGTCTGCGGCGGGCTGTTGTCGGTCGTGCTCGGGGCCGGCACACGGGGTCTTGTCCGCGGGCGGTCCGTCATCGAAACTGGTCGTGCTCCGGTCGGCGGCGGGTCCCCGACGACCGGAACGCACCGGACGGCCGGGGACTTCTGGCTACGCGGCACGCGGCCACGTGACGCCGAGGGCCCGCCCGCGGTCCGGCCGGGACGGCCGATCGACACGTGCGTGGGCCGGCCCTGCGGCGTAAGCCCCCGGGCCCGGCGACGGAAACCCACGGTAGCCGCTTGTGAAGGCACGCACAAAGTTGCGATCTCGGCCTCCGACGTGTTCGGCGCGCGCGATGTGCAGCACCGACCGGTGATCGATCGGGATGCACCGCTCACCGTGCGAGGCACTGCCGTAGGACCCCAGGACACCACCGCGGCGCCGGGCCACGCGACCGCGCGTGATGCACCTCTCGGGCCCCGGGACGGCCGGCCGCGGGACCGTCCGGACGGCCCACGATCAGGTGACGGTGACGGTGCGGGTCGGCCGTCCGGTGGCGGCGCCGGGGAGCGGCGCGCGGCGCTCGGCGGTCTGCACGACGCCGTCGCCGTCGGTGGCCCGGCAGGTCAGCCGGTGACCGCCCGGGGGCAGGTCCAGCTCGGCGCGCCACATCCGCCAGGTCGCGCCGCCGGCCGGGACCGGGCCCAGCTCGGCGTCGGTCCAGGTGTCGCCGTCGACCACCCCGACCTCGACCCGGGAGATCCCGCGCGGTACCGCCCAGGCCGTCCCGGTGACGACCACCCGCCCTGCCGGGACGCTCGCGTAGGCGGCGGGCGAGTCGATCCGGGACGCGGTCTCCATCGGCCCCGGCGGCGCCCAGCCGCGCACCCGCCAGTAGTCCGCGGCCCCGGCGAACGTGGTCAGCTCGATGCCGGTGACCCACTTGGTGGCCGAGACGTAGCCGTAGAGGCCGGGCACCACGATCCGGACCGGGAAGCCGTGCTCGGGGGGCAGCGCGGCGCCGTCCATCGCCACCGCGAGCAGGGCACCCCGAGCCGGGTCCAGCACCAGGTCCGACGGGCTGCCGGCGGTCCAGCCGTCGGCCGAGGTGGAGAGCACCTGGTCGGCCGCCGGGTCCGGACCGGCCTCGCCGAGCACCCCGGCCAGCTCGACCCCGGTGAACCGGGTGGTCGAGACCAGGTCACCGCCGACCTCGTTGGAGACGCAGGCCATCGTCACCCAGCGCTCCACGAGCGGGCGGGCCAGCAGGTCGTCCAGGGTCAGTTCCAGCTCCCGGGCGACCCTCCCGTGCACCCGCAGCCGCCAGCTCCGCGGGTCGACCTCGGGGACCCGCAGCGCAGTGTCGATCCGGTAGAAGTCGGCGACCGGGGTCGTGAACGCGACGCCGCCCGGGAACGCGGCCCCGGCCGGCAGCGGCGGGGCCGGGGCGACCCGGCCCTGCTCGGCGAGCGCGGCGACCCGGCCGCTCAGCGCGGCCCGCCACTCCCCCGCCCGCCCGGACGGCAGCGCGGCGGCCAGCGGCGCGGCCACGAGCCCGGCACCCACCCCGCCCGCGCCGGCCAGCGCCGAGACCCGCAGGAACCGGCGCCGGGTCAGCGAGTCCCGCAGCGGGCGGCCGTCCGGCAGGACCGGCCGGCCGTCGGCGCCCCGCGTCGCGGCGGGGATCCGGCGGGCCAGCGCGTGCAGCCGACGGAAGGTTGTCACGGCGACGAGAAGCGCCAGTGCCGACGGGAGGACGTCCAGCCGGCCGGCGTCCGGCGCGAGGAGGGCGGCGCCCACACCGAGCGCGCCCAGCCCGGCGAGCACCCACGTCCCCGGTCGCTCGGAACGCGCCGACACCGCACCGGCGAGCGCCGCCGCGAGGGCGAGCACCACGACCACCCCGGCGACGACCGTTCCCCGGCTGCCCAGCCCGATCCCGACCGTGCTGATCTCGGCGACCGCGGGCGGGGTGAGCGCGACGACCCGGCCCGCCACCACGTTCAGCGGGCCGGTGTCCGGACCGGGCAGCAGCGCGCCGAGCTGCCCCGCGCCGACCCCCAGCGCCGCGGCCGCGAGCGCCGCCGGGACCGCCCGAGCCCGGCCGGGCCGGTCGGGTCGGTCGGTACCACCGCCGCCGGCCCCGCCACTCCTGCCGGGCGGCACGTCGGGTGTCCGCGCACCCGGTTCCGGCGCACGTGGTGTGCCGTTGATCGAGGAACCGGAGGCGCCGGCCGGTCCGGGCTCGTCCGGGGGCCGGTTCACGGGGCGGTCAGGTCCGCCCGCAGCCGCGTCTCGTCGACCCGGAACGACGCGTGCTCCCGCCCGTCCAGCAGGACGACCGGGACCTGGTCACCGTACTCGGCACGCAGCTCGGCGTCGGTGTCCACGTCCAGGGTGTCCCAGCCGGTGCCGGTCTCCGCGCAGACCCGCGCGACGGCGGCCTCGGCGTCGGCACACAGGTGACAGCCGGCCCGGGTCAGCACCCGCACCCGGGCGCTCACAGCCGGGCCAGCATGCGTCGGGCGATCTTGCCGGTGGGGGTGCGCGGCAGCTCCTCGGCGAACGCGACGACCGCAGGCCGCTTGAACCGGGCCAGCCGGGCGGCGCAGTGCCCGCGGACCGCCTCCTCGGTCAGCCCGGCACCGGGCAGGCCGACCACGACCGCCTTCACCGCGGCACCGGTCCGGTCGTCCGGCACCCCCACGACGGCCACCTCGGCCACCCCGTCCAGCTCGGCGATCACCTGCTCGACCTCGCGCGGGAAGACGTTGAACCCGTTCACGATCACCAGGTCCGACGACCGGTCGACCAGGTGCAGGTCGCCCTCGGCGTCGAGGTAGCCGACGTCGGCGGTGCGGAACCAGCCGTCGGGGTCCGGGCCGTCGCGGCCGTCCGGCCAGTACCCGGAGAACAGGTTCGGCCCGCGCAGCGCGATCAGGCCGGTGTCCTCCGTGGGGTCCGAACCGTCGTCGGCGTCGAGCTCCTCGGCGTCCGGGACAGGCTCGGTCGCGGACAGCGGGCGGCCCTCGCGGTCCACCAGCCGCAGCTCGACGCCGGGCAGCGGCCGCCCGACCGAGCCCGGCTTGGCCGGCCGGCCCAGGTCGTTGGTGGTGATCACCGGCCCGCCCTCGGTGAGCCCGTAGCCCTCGTGCAGATCCAGGCCGGTGGCCTCGCGGAAGTCGGTCAGCCAGTCCGCCGGCAGCGGCGCGCCGCCGGAGGTGCACAGCCGGACCCCGCCCAGGGCCGGGCGCAGCCGGTCGGCGCCGAGGTCGAGCAGCATCCGGAACATCGACGGCACGCCGGCGATCACGCTCACCCGCTCGTCGACGACCGAGGCCAGCATCCGCTCGGGGTCGAACCGGCCGGGCAGCACGACGGTCGCACCGGCCCGGCAGACCTGCAGCAGCCCGGCGGCGAGCCCGTAGATGTGGAACAGCGGCAGCGCCAGCAGCACCCGGTCGACGCCGTTCACCGGCGCCGGGCGCAGCGCGGCGGCCTGCTCCCGGTTGGCCAGCAGCGCCCGGTGCGACAGCTGCACCCCGCGCGGGCGGCCGGTGGTGCCGGAGGTGAACACGATCAGCGCGAGCGCCTCCGGGTCCGCGTCGGTGCGCGGTGGCGCCGGCTCCGCCCCGGACGGCGCCGCGGCCGGGTCCGGCGGGGTCAGCACGCAGGCTCCACACGCGGCCGCCGCGGCGGCCGCGAACCGGTCGTCCGGGTCGGCGACGACCGCCGCCGGCGCGGCCTGGCCGAGCACCGCCTCCAGCTCTCGGGGGACCGAGTCCGGGGCGAGCGGCACGACCGCCGCGTCCGCCCGCAACGCACCGAGCAGCGCGACGCAGAGCGCGGCACCGTCCGGCAACGCGATCGCGACCCGGTCGCCGGGCCGCACCCCGGCCGCGCGCAGCCGTCCGGCCTCGGCGGTGACGGCGGCGTCGAACTCCGCCCAGCTCAGCGTCGACGGGGACGGGCCGGACACGTCCCGGATCGCATCGTGCCCGGGGCGCTCCACGGCGGCGCGGGAGACCAGGTCGGCCAGGTGACCGACCGGGGGTGCGCCGGGATGGTCGGGGCGGGAACTCGACACGGGAGGTCTCCTCCGGACACGAGACGGGGTCGGCCCAGTCTGGCAAACGGCTACCGAACGGCGGCACCGCTCGTCGTTGCACACGGACCGTACGCACATGAACACGCTGAGCAACATGTGCGCTGGCCGCTCGCAGCAAGCCGCTTGCCGGACAAGTGCGCGGTGAAAGGCGGCGAGTGCGATCCGCCACTGGATCAACGTTTATGCTCCGCCGCTACATGAGGTTCAACGCGCGAGCCGCCGGTTCGTCGCGAGACTCACCCGATGGGAGTGGCATGGAGCTCGTCGACCGAGCACGGCGCGCCGTGCCACGGGACGGACCCCGGTCACCGGCCACCCGAGGACCATGACCCCGCCGATGCGACCGCAGCGGCTGACCCGCCCGCCCGTCGGTTCCGGGTCACCCGGTAGACAGCACCCCGGCACCGAACTTCGCAGTACCGAGAACCGCAGTACCGAACACCGCAGCACCGAGTCCGCCCGTCCCGAGTACTCCGTCCGTCCCGACCGGGCCCCCGACCCCGGACGAGACCGACCCGACGCCGTCCGACCCCAGCCGGACGGGGAGGTGTCCGTGACTTCAGCGACCTCAGCGCCGTCCGCACCGACGGGGCCGATCGCCGCCGCCCCACTGGGCGATCCATCGGCTCCGTCCTCGTACCCCGCACGCAGCGCGGCCCACACCTCCCCGGCGCGAACCACTCGTTCGGGCCAGCCCGGCCCGGGAGAGCAGGAGATGCCGATGCCGCGGCAGGCGCCGCAGATCTCGCAGGACATCCCGCGTCCCGACCCCGTCGAGGCCACCCCGCCGGAGCCGGCGGAGAACGGCTCGTGGGCGCTGGTCGAGCGGTGCCAGACCGGGGACGCGGCGGCGTTCGGCGAGCTGTACGAGCGCTACCACGACGTCGTCTACCGGTACGTGCTGTTCCGGATGGGCGACCGGGCGTTCGCCGAGGACGTCACCCAGGAGACCTTCGTCCGGGCCCTGCGCCGGATCTCCTCGGTCACCTACCAGGGCCGCGACATCGGCGCCTGGTTCGTGACGATCGCCCGAAACCTGATCTTCGACCACGTCAAGTCCAGCCGGTACCGGCTGGAGCAGGCGACCTCGGAGATCATCGAGCTGTCCCCCGCCACCGGTGGGCCGGAGCAGCAGGTGCTCGACATGGCGACGAACTCCGAGCTGCTGGTCGCGATCGAGAAGCTCAACGCCGACCAGCGCGAGTGCGTCCAGTTCCGGTTCCTGCGCGGGCTCTCGGTCGCCGAGACCGCCGAGCTGATGGACCGCAACGAGGGCGCGGTGAAGGCGCTCCAGCACCGCGCGGTGCGCCGGCTGGCCCAGCTCCTCCCGGACGGCCTGCGATGAGCGCAGCACTCGATGCGGTGAACGGTCGAAACCCCGTAACCTCGCGCCCGCTGCGTCGTTGTACGGACGAATGCGGCACGAACGCGCCGACGAGCAGCGCGAGACTGCAGTGAGGACGGACGGCATGCCCAGGGCATGGGACGACGGGCGGCACGGCGGCGGGCCGGGCGGGAACTCCACCGACGGGTGGGACGCCGAGCCCGCCGACGGCCCCGCGGCGGAGGAGCTGGCGCACGAGATCGCGCTGGCTGCCGCGCTGGACCGCAGCCGACGCGACCTCTCTCCGGACCCGCACGCCTCGGCGCGGATGCGCAACCGGCTCTTCGAGGTGCTGGCCCAGGAGGGCGTCGGCGGTGCCGCCGAGCCCGGCGCGCCGGAAGAGACCACGCAGCAGGAGCCCGGCCCCCGGCTCGGCGACCGTCCGGCGATGGCGCCCGGTGATCTGACCGCGCCGATCGGCCCGCCGATCGCCGAGGACCTCGACCACACCGCCACCAGCAACCGGCGCTCGGCCGGCGAGCACGCCCCGGAGTCCGACGACCCGGGTGCGTCCTCCGGCCGGTCCCGCGGGCGGCGCGCCCGGCACGTGCTGCCGGCCGACCACCCGGACCACCCCGGCCAGACCGTCGGTGCCGCAGGCCGTGCCGAGGACCGGGGCGCCGATGGTGCGGCCGGCCGCAGCGGCCGCGACGGTGACGGCGACGGCCGTCCGGGCCCGCGCATGCTCGACCGCAGGCGCCCGAGCGTGCGCAAGCGGTTCGGGATCGTCGTCGGTGGGTTCGCCGCGCTCGCGGTGGTCACCGGCGTGACGTCGACGGTGAGCCAGAACGCGCTCCCGGGGGACGCGATGTACGGCGTGAAGCGCGCCAGCGAGGGCGTCGGCGGTGTCTTCACGATGGGCGGGCAGGCCGAGGCGGCCCGCCAGCTCGATCTCGCCCGCTCCCGGGTGGACGAGGTGGAGAACCTGATGGCGCGCTCGAGCTCGCCGCCGCCGGACGCGATCACCGGGTCGCTGGACGACTTCGACCGGGCCACCAGCACCGGGTCCCGGCTGATGCTCAGCGAGTCCGACACCGAGGGTGCCGACCCGTCCCGGCTGGCCGAGCTGCGGACCTGGGCCGAGGCCCAGTCCGACCGGCTCTCCGCGATCCAGGACGGCCTGCCCGCCGCGAGCCGGCCGGAGGCCGCCGAGGCGGTCCGGTTGCTGGACCGGGTGCTCGCCCGGGCCGAGGCGCTCCGCGCGACCAGCGGCTGTGCCACCGACGACGGCGGCTCGGTCGACGACCTCGGGCCGCTGCCCGGCGAGTGCCGTACCGCCACGTCCGGGCCGGAGGCTGTGAAGCAGTCCGGCACGCCGGCCCCCGAGGAGCCGCCCGCCCCGTCCGGGTCGGAGAGCTCCTCGTCGTCGAGCCCGGAGTCGAGCAGCAGCACCGGTCCGGAGACCTCCACCTCGGAGCGCGAGAGCAGCACCGGGACCGACTCGTCCGAGCCGGAGTCCGGCCTGCCGCTGCTCGGGGACCGCTCGACCAGTAGCTCGCCGAGCAGCACCGGGTCGTCGTCGACGCCCGAGCCGGAGGAGCGGGCGCCGCTGGTCACGATCCCGCCGTTGCTGCCGGGACTGGGTCCGGTCTCGATCGGCTGAGGCGTCGGTGTCCACGGGCCCGGTCCGGAGCGCCACGTTCCGGACCGGGCCCGTGGCCGTCTCCCGCCAGTAGGGTGGACCGCGTCCGCTCGACAGATTCCGCCGTTCGCCGGCGGCGTGGCACACCAGGAAGGCCGTCGTGGTGAGTGATCCCGGGTCCCCCGCCGACGAGGCCCGCGTATCCGGGGGCGGTCCGGGCGTCGACACCGGGCTCTCCGAGGAGCCGGAGGTGCGCCACCGGGCGACCGCGAGCGACTCCGCGCAGCGGGCCGGGCAGGCCTCGGCCGCCGCCGCGGTGGCGGCGGAGGCCGACGACGCCCCGCCCCCGGACGCGGGCGCCCCGCCGCCGGACCTCACCGCCGCCGCGTTCTTCGACGTCGACAACACGATGATGGTCGGCGCCTCGATCTTCCACTTCGCCCGCGGGCTCGCCGCGCGGAAGTTCTTCACCGCCTCGGACATGGCCGGGTTCGCCTGGCAGCAGGTGAAGTTCCGGATCGGTGGCCGGGAGGACAAGGGCGGCATCGCCGGTCACCGGGACACCGCGCTGTCGTTCGTCGCCGGGCGGCCGGTGGACGAGGTCGTCTCGCTCGGCGAGGAGATCTACGACGAGCTGATGGCCGACCGGATCTGGGCGGGCACCCGCGCGCTGGCCCAGATGCACCTGGACGCCGGCCAGCGGGTCTGGCTGGTCACCGCCACCCCGGTCGAGCTGGCCCGGATCATCGCCCGGCGGCTCGGGCTGACCGGGGCACTGGGGACGGTCGCGGAGAGCGTGGACGGGCTCTACACCGGCCGGCTGGTCGGGGAGATCTTGCACGGCCCGGCGAAGGCGCACGCGGTCCGCGCGCTGGCCGCGTCCGAGGGGCTGGACCTGCGCCGCTGCACCGCCTACTCGGACTCGGTGAACGACGTGCCGATGCTCTCCGCGGTCGGCACCGCGATCGCGGTGAACCCGGACTCGGAGCTGCGCGACGTGGCCAAGGCCCGCAGCTGGCAGATCCGCGACTTCCGGACCGGGCGCAAGGCGGCCCGGATCGGGGTGCCGTCGGTGCTCGGCGCGGGCGCGGTGGCCGGTGCGGTGGCCGCCGGGATGGCCTACCGGAAGCGCTGAGCGCCTCGCCCTGGCCCATGGCGCCCGCTCAGCCCAGGAACACGTTCCGCCGCTGGGACAGCAGCCGGTACAGCGTGTGCTGGATGGTCT
Source organism: Pseudonocardia nantongensis (assembly GCF_046546495.1). NCBI lineage: Bacteria > Bacillati > Actinomycetota > Actinomycetes > Pseudonocardiales > Pseudonocardiaceae > Pseudonocardia > Pseudonocardia nantongensis. The sequence continues at coordinate 93,518 of NZ_JBKGXT010000005.1, forward strand.
CCCGGACCTGGTCGGTCAGGTTGAACACCAGCATCGGGTCCTCGGCGTCGGCCGCGGTGTGCTCGTCGGTCCGGATCGGCTCGCCGAACTCGATGTACCACTTGGACGGCAGCGGGACCAGCCCGGCGGGGCCCAGCATCGGGAAGGTCGGCGTGATCGGGAAGTACGGGGCGCCGAACAGCCGGGCCAGCGGGGCGATGTCGCCGAGCTTCGGGTAGATCTCCTCGGCCCCGACGATCGAGCACGGGATGATCGGCACCCCGGTGCGCAGCGCGGCCGAGACGAAGCCGCCGCGGCCGAAGCGCTGCAGCTTGTACCGGTCCCGGAACGGCTTGCCGATGCCCTTGAAGCCCTCCGGGTACACCCCGACGAGCTCGCCCGAGCTCATCAGTCGCTCCGCGTCCGGGCTGCAGGCCAGCGTCGCGCCGGACTTGCGGGCCAGCGATCCGGAGACCGGCATCCGGAACATCAGGTCCGCGCCGAGCAGCCGCAGGTGCCGGTGTGCCGGGTGGTCGTCGTGCACCGCGACGGTGGTCATCGCGGCATCCAGCGGCAGCGTGCCGGAGTGGTTGGCCACCAGCAGCGCGCCGCCGGTGTCCGGGACGTTGTGCATCCCGATCGTCTCCACCCGGAACCAGCGCCGGTAGAGCGGTCGCAGCGCCGGCAGCAGCGCCGCCCCGGCCAGTTCGGGGTCGAAGCCGAAGTCGTCGACCTGGTAGTCGCCGGTGAGCCGGCGGCGGAGGAACTCCAGCGCCTGCTCCAGCGCGGCCTCCCAGCCGGGACGCTCGTCGTCGGACGGCGCGCCGGGCGCCACCGCGGACGGGCCCGGTAGCAGCGGCTGCTCCTCCGGCCCGGGCCGGGCCGGGCCCCGGTTGCCCCGGATCGGGATCACCCGCGCCTCCGCCATGCCGCCGCCCCTCGTGTCGTCGCGCCGCCCCCGGCGCGGTCCGTCCTCGTGCGTCCTGGTCGGGTGGCCGCCCACCGGCCGGTCGGTCACCGCAGTGTCCGGGCCAGCCCGAGCAGGCCCCGCTCGACGGCCTCGATCCGTTCGGCCCCGAGCACCGGCCGCAGCGCCTTGCCGTGGACGAAGTCGTCGAAGGCCTGGGTGGTCGTCCACCGCGGCTCGAACCCGAACACGTCGACGAGCCGGCTCAGGTCCACCACCCGGCCGAAGTTCAGGAACCGCATCTGGTCGGGCGAGAAGTCGACCATCCGGGCACCGCGCAGCACCCGGCTGACCGGGCCCACCGCCGAGCTGGGCACCGGCACCGCGACCTTCCCGGCGCGCCGGATCGCCTGGGACAGCATCAGCACGCCGTGCGCCGCGACGTTGAAGACCCCGGGCAGCTCCTCGGTGGCGGCCCGTTCGAGGACGGCGAGTGCGTCCTCCTCGTGCAGCAGCTGCATCCGGGCGTCGTAGCCGAGCACGGTCGGCACCACCGGCAGCGCGAAGTAGCGGGTCAGCACGGTGTCGATCCGCGGCCCGATGAAGTTGGCGAAGCGCAGCACCGTGGTGCTGACGTCCGGCCGGCGGCGGTTGAACCCGCGCAGGTAGCCCTCGATCTCGGCGGCGTCCTTGGCGTACCCGCCGGACGGCAGGTCCTTCGGGCCGGTGGCCTCGTCGAACACGGCCGGGTCCCGGGAGCTGGCGCCGTACACCGCGGTGGTCGACTTGAGCACGACCCGGCGCACGCTGGGTGCCTTCTGGCACGCCGCGAGCAGCTGCATCGTGCCGATGACGTTCATCTCCTTCATCGTCGCCCGGCCACCGGACGTACCGGGGCTGGCCGAGAGCGATGCGTGCACGACGGTGTCCACCGACGCCGAGGAGATGACCTTCGCGATGAGCGGGTTCCGGATGTCGGCCCGGACGAACTCCGCGCGCCCCATCCGGCGCAGCAGGTCCCGGGGCGGCGGAACGGTGTCCACACCCAGCACCCGGTCGATGTCCGGGTTCGCCGCCAGCCGCGCCGCGAGATGCCCCCCGAGGTACCCGCTCACGCCGGTGACCAGCACGACGCTCGGGGTCGGCTGCGGCATGGGGCGACCTCACAAGAGGAGGGAGGTGTGGCGACGGCCGGAGGTGATCCTAGTCCCCGTCGGTCACGGAGTGCAGGTACACGGACACGTGATGTGCACGACGCGCGCGGGGACCGCGACCGGCCGCGCCCCCTGGGTGGGGACGCGCGGCCGGTCGGTGATCACTTGCCGAGCTTGCGACGCTGCACCCGGGTCTTGCGCAGCAGCTTGCGGTGCTTCTTCTTCGACATCCGCTTGCGGCGCTTCTTGATGACCGAGCCCATGGGTGCTCCTCCTGTGTCGACGCAGATCGTCCGGCGACCGCCCACCGGGTGGCCTCGAGGTGGCCGGCCACGCACGTGCCGGACCTCCGGCGACGCGGGCGCGCGACCGGTGGCGGTCGACAGCCGGTGGACCACTCTACCGGGGCCCCGGGGGGACGACCGGACCGGGCGGTCAGCCCGCGTCGAAGTAGGCGTTGCGCAGGTAGTCCTCGACCGCCCGCTGCGGCACCCGGAACGACCGGCCGACCCGCGCGGCGGGCAGCTCGCCCGAGTGCACGAGCCGGTACACGGTCATCTTGGAGACCCGCATCATCGACGCCACCTCGGCCACCGTCAGGAACTGGACCTGGGTCGACCGCAGGGGCTCGGGTCGCTCCGCCGCCATCGGGCACCGCCTTCCTCCCCGACGCCCCGGACGCCCCGGTGGTGGGGGATGTGCGGGTGCAGTCTACCGGGGCGGATGTGACGATCGGCGCTCGAGCGGGTGACCCGATCGAGCGACGGTGTCGCGCGTCAGGGTGACCGCTGGTCATCCGATGCGCTGAACGGGCTACGACCCTGGGCGATGATCGACTCCGGTCACCCCCGGCCGAGTTCCGTCGACCGGTCGTGGGCGGCGGCGACGGCGTCCGCGAACGCGGCCCGCAGGCCGTGCCGCTCCAGCTCACGCAGCGCCGCGGCGGTCGTCCCGGCAGGCGAGGTGACGTTCTCCCGCAGCACGGCCGGGTGCTCGCCGCTCTCGCGCAGCATCCGCGCGGCACCGAGTGCGGTCTGCACGGTCAGCTCGGTCGCGGCGGGCCGGGTGAGCCCGATCGCCACGCCGGCCTCGATCATCGCCTCGGCGACGAGGAAGAAGTACGCCGGACCGGACCCGGACACGGCCGTCGCGGCGTCCTGCTTGGCCTCGTCGAGGCGCAGCGTGGCGCCGACCGTGCCGAGCAGCTCCTCCGCCCGCGCCAGGTGCTCGCCGGTCGCGTGCGTGCCCGGCGACAGCGCGCACATCGCGGCGCCGAGCAGCATCGGGGTGTTCGGCATGACCCGCACGACCGGCGTCCCGGCCGGGAGCGCGCCCTCGAACAGCGACGTCGGCAGCCCGGCGCACAGCGACACCACGGTGGCGCCCGGTTCCAGGGCCGGGGCGACGGCACCGAGCAGCGCGACGACGTCCTGCGGCTTCACCGCGACGACCACGGTGCCGGCGCCACGGACCGCGTCGGCGACCGGCTCGGCCGGCACCCCCAGCGAGCCGGAGAGCTCCTCGGCACGGGCCGGGAGCTTCTCGGTGAACACCAGGCTCCCGGGCTCGTGCCCGGCGGCGATCAGCCCTCCCAGCAGCGCCTCGCCGATCCGTCCGCCGCCCAGTACCGCGATCCGAGTCATGCCCGGCAGCCTAGGAGCCCGGCCGGTGCGTCCGGCGCGCGGCGGCCGCGGGGTCAGCGCTGACATGCGTTCCGCACGCCACTCTCAGCCGGCGAGCGGCGCCAGCGCGAGCTGGCGGGCCTGGCAGACGGTGCGCCCGGTGGCGTCGACGACGGTGACGTCCTCGTCGAACTGGGTGCCGACGACGGCGCGCGAGCGCCCGTCGACCCGCAACCAGCCGGGTGCCGGGCGGCCGCGCAGCAACGCCGTGAGCTGCACCGTCGGGGCCCAGCCCGGCGTCCCGCCCAGGTTGAACACGGTCGGCGGCAGGATGTCCCCGGACAGCAGCGCGAACAGCACGTCCGGTTCCTCGCCGCGCGGGCGCACCCAGCCCGCCACCTGGGGCGGCCCGGTCTCGCCGCGCAGGAACGGCGGCGAGCCCGCCGGGTAGCGCAGCTCGCAGGCGGCGGCCAGGCCGCGGGCCCCGCCGTTCGCCGCGGCCGGGTCGACCGCGTCCGGGGTGGGCTCGGGAGCGAGCTCGGCCGGGGTCTCCCAGCGGGCGTCGCCGTCGGGCAGGACACCGGCGGTGACGGTGGCGTGCAGCATCAGCTTCCCGTCCTGGGTCAGCCGCACCGTCACCGAGGACACCGTCCGGCCGATCTTCAGGGGCTCGGCCACCAGCTCGACCGGGCGCAGGTCCGGGGCGCGCAGGAAGTCCACGGACACCGCCAGCGGGTCGAGCGTCGCGCCGTCCGCGGTCACGGCCCCGTCCGCGGCGAGCCGGGCCAGCCCGGCCTTCGCCATCAGCACCATCAGCAGCCCGCCGAAGGCCTTCGGACCGACCGCCCACACGTCGTCGAGGTGCGCGCGGAACCGGCCCTCGCCGAGGTCGTCGAGGACGTGCGCGTCGGCGAACGGGCGTCCGGTGTGCACGGCTGCGCTGCTCATGGGATCAGGCATATCACCCGGGACGGTGTGGCACGGACCGGAGTGTGCCCAGCATCTCGTGCCCGTCGGATCTAGCGGTGCGCGCCGGCCGGCTCCGGCGTGCGCCGGGCGGACCGCATCGTCGGGGCCAGGTGCAGCCGGGCGAACAGCAACGACTCGGCGAGCAACCCGGTGCGTTCCAGCCGGGTCCGGCAGCGCCGGGTGGAGACCTCCAGCACCACGGTGCCGCCGGCCGCCGCGAAGCTGCCGTCGGCCAGGGTCTGGCACACCTCGGCGCACGGCTGCAGGCCGCGGCCGGGGACCAGGTGCTCGTCGCGCGGGAGCCCGGAGCCGTCGGTCAGGTGCAGGTGGGTGAGCCGGTCGCCCATCCTCCGCGTCAGATCCAGCGCGTCGACGCCGGCCGCGGCGGTGTGCGAGAGGTCCAGCGTGTAGGCACCGAACCCGACCTCGGTGGGGTCGTCACCGAGCGCGTAGGGCACGGTGCGGATCGCGCCGCGCTGCAACGGGAACATGTTCTCCACCGGCAGCGTGACGCCGTGGAACTCGCTCGCCCGGTCGACCTCGTCGGCGAAGACCGCGGCGTAGCGGCGCTGCCAGCGGAACGGCGGGTGCACCACGACCGAGCGGGCGCCGAGCCGGGCGGCGACCTCCACGGTGCGGCGCAGCCGATGCACCGGGTCCGCGCCCCAGACCCGCTGGGTGACGGCCAGGCAGGGTGCGTGCACGGCCAGCACCGGGACCCCGTAGCGGTGCGCGAGCCGCTCGACGGCCCGCGGATCCTGGCTGACCGGGTCGGTCCAGATCATCAGCTCGACGCCGTCGTACCCCAGCTCGGCGGCGATCTCGAAACCGGCCGCGACGCCCTCCGGGTACACCGACGCGGTGGACAGCGCGACCGGGACGGCGGTCGGAGATACGGGTGCGGGCGCGGGGGCGTTCGCGGGCAGGCCGGGCGAGCTCACGTGACGTGGAGTCGTCCGGCCATCGCTCATCGTTACCGCTCCAGCAATACCAGGATCGCCGGGGACACCGTCAGCAGCAGCCCGACCAGGACCGCGAACAAGGTGGTCTTGAGGTCGTCGTTGCGCAGCAGCGCCCGCACACCGAGCACCAGCCCGACCGTGAGCACCACGGCCAGCGCCAGCGCGACGATCGGGAACGCGAACCACAGGTACCGGAAGCCGACCCAGATCGCCGCCCCGGCGACGGCGCCGCCGATCCACTGCGCGATCACCACCGCCCAGGCCTGCCCGGTGCCGGCAGCACCGGTCGGTGCGTCCTCCAGGCCGGCCGGCGGCGGGCCGTCCGGGTCCTTGTCGGCGGCGGCCCGGCGGCCGAGCCGGCGCCGCGGCGGCTCCTCCTCGACCGCGCCGTCCGGCTCCCCGTGGTCCTCGTACTCGTCCAGGTCGTCCGGGCGCGCCGGGGCGAGCAGTCCGGTACGGGCACCGGGTCCGCCGTCGTCGACACGGCCGCCGGGGTCGTCGTGACCGTCGTACGCGTCGTCATCGGTGAACGCGTCGTCGGTGAACGGGTCGTAGGCACCGGTCGGCGGGCCGGCGTCGGCCGGGGCCCGGCCGGTCGGCGCGTCGTACCCCTCGTCGTCCAGCGGGGGCGCGCCGAGCATCGTCGGCGGCCCGCCGTCCTCGGCCGCGGTCGGGGCGGGCCGCGCGCCGAACCGGCCGGTCGGGATCTCGTCCGGGCGCTCCGGCTCGTCGCCGTACGGCGGCGGTACGCCCGGTCGGGCCGGGGCGCCGCCGTAAGCCTGCCGGCCGTAGGTCGCCGCGTCCTCGCGGTCGGCACCGTTCGGGGCGTAGCCGGCGGCCCGCCCGTTCGGCGCCACACCGTTCGGAGCCACACCGTTCGCGGGCGCACCGTTCGGGGCCACACCGTTCGGGGGTGGCGGCCCGCCGTACGGGCCGGGCCGCTGCGCGCCGGAACCGCTCTGCGGAACGCCGTTCGGCGGAGCGGGCGGGCGGGCGTCGCGCGGGGCGTCGGGCCAGTCGTAGGGCGCGTGTCCGTACGGGGCGGCCCCGTTCCGGGCGTAGCCGTTATAGGCGTAGCCGTCGGGTGCGTGTCCGTCGGGTGCGTGTCCGTTCGGCGCGGGCCCGTTCGGGGCGTAGCCGTTCGGCGCGTACCCGTCCGGCGCGTAGCCGTGTGGGGCGTGCCCGTTCGGGGCCGGCCCGTCGGGCGCGTACCCGTCCGGCAGGTAGCCGTTGGCGTGTCCGTTCGGCGGGTAGCCGTCCGCGGCGTACCCGTTCCGCGGGCGGCCCTCCTGGACGTTCCCGTACGGCGCGTTGCCGTTCGGGAGGAAGGGGTCCTCCGCCGGCTCACCCCGGCGCGCCTGCGGGAACGACGGGTGCTCGGCGGGTGACCCGTCGGCCCCGCGCGGCGCGGGAGCGCCGGCCGGGCCGGGAGGGACGGGCGGCCTGGTCCGGGCGGCGCCGCCCGGGTGGCGCGGCCCGCCGGCGTCCGGTCCGGCGGCGGCCTCCGGTGCGGCGCGGCCGGGCCCGGGCGGCGAGGCGCCGGCCGAGCCGTCGTCCTCCTCCGCACGCCGGCGGCGCCGGCGCCCGGGCTGCCCACCGCCGTTGGCCGCGAGCAGTTCGGCGACCGTCCGCTGGCGGGGCTCTCCGCTGTCCACACTCATCGCAACCACCGTGCCCTGTCGGTTGTCAAGGGTCCAAGTCCGCCCCCGGAATCGTGCGCCGAGCGGTCGTCCCCGTTCGCTCCGTCGAGCATGTCGAGGCGCCGCAGGATGACCCCCTCGCGCAACGCCCACGGGCAGATGTCCAGCTCGACCACCCCGAGGGCGTCCATCGCGGCCTGCGCCACGACCGCACCCGCGACGAGCTGGTGGGCCCGGCTGGGGCTCACCCCGTCGAGCTCGGCGAGATCCGGCCCTGACATCCGGGTGATGAACGCCGACAGCTGGCGCAGCCCCTGGGTGCTGAGCGTGCGGTGCGCCCGCGGCCCGGCACCCGACGGCGCCGCCCCGGCCAGCCGGGCCAGCGTCCGGAAGGTCTTCGAGGTGCCGACCACGCGATCCGGGCGGCCCGCGCCGCACAACCGCTCGGCGACCGGGGCGAGGTCGGCCCGGACCTTCTCGGTGAGGGTCTCCACCTCGGCCCGCGGCGGCGGGTCGGCGCTGAACCGGTCGCGGGTCAGCCGGCCGGCGCCCAGCGGGATCGATGCCGCCTCCTCTGGCGTCTCGTCCCGCCCGACGGCCAGCTCCAGCGAGCCGCCCCCGATGTCGAGGACCAGCAGCCGCCCGGCGGACCAGCCGCACCAGCGGCGGACCGCGAGGAAGGTCCAGCGGGCCTCGTCCTCGCCGGGCAGCACCTCGAGGGTCACCCCGGTCTCGCGCCGCACCCTCGCCAGCACCTCGGCCGAGTTGGTGGCGTCCCGCAGGGCCGACGTCGCGAACGCCATCAGGTCGTCGCAGCCGGCCTCGCGGGCGGCGTCCCGGGCCGAGTGCACGCTCCCCAGGAGCGCCTTGACGCCCTCCTTGCCCAGCGCGCCCTTGCGGTCCAGGTGCTCGGCCAGCCGCAGCTGGTCCTTGGCCGAGGACATCGGCTCCGGGTGCGCACCACGGTGCGCGTCCACCACGAGCAGGTGGACGGTGTTGGAGCCCACATCCAGGACGGCGAGACGCACCGGGCCAGGTTACCGAGCCGTTATCGACGTTCGGGCAACCACCACGTGACGAGCCGTGGGCCCGGGGCTCAGACGTCGAACTTGTAGCCCAGCCCGCGCACCGTGACCAGGTGCGCCGGCGTCGACGGGTCGTGCTCCACCTTGGACCGCAGCCGCTTGACGTGGACGTCGAGGGTCTTGGTGTCCCCCACGTAGTCCGCACCCCACACGCGGTCGATCAGCTGGGCCCGCGTGAGCACCCGGCCGACGTTGCGCAGCAGGTACTCGAGCAGGTCGAACTCCTTGAGCGGGAGCGCGACGTCGGTACCGTTCACCGACACCACGTGCCGCTCGACGTCCATCCGGACCGGACCGGCCTCCAGGATCCCGGCACCGCCCTCGGTCTCCGGGACGCCCTCGCCGCCGCGGCGCAGCACCGCACGCACCCGGGCGATCAGCTCGCGGGCCGAGTAGGGCTTGGTGATGTAGTCGTCGGCACCGAGCTCCAGCCCGACCACCTTGTCGATCTCGCTGTCCCGCGCGGTCACCATGATCACCGGGACCGCGGAGCGGGTGCGCAGCGCCTTGCACACGTCGGTACCGCTCATCCCGGGCAGCATCAGGTCGAGCAGCACGATGTCGGCGCCGTTCCGGTCGAACTCGGACAACGCGTCGTTCCCGGTCGCCGCGACGGCCGTGGTGAAACCTTCCTTGCGCAGCATGAACGCGAGCGGGTCGGCGAAGGACTCCTCGTCCTCGACGATCAGCACCCTGGTCATCTCATCCTCCGGTTCTGGCGGCGGTCTCGGGGCGGCCACCGCTCGTAGCGGCGGGGTCGGTGGAGCCGGTCGCACCGGCGTGCCCTGTGGCGGTTCCGGAGGCCGGGCCCATCCGGGCGGGCAGCCGAACGGTGAACGTCGAGCCGGTACCGGGCCGGCTCCACAGCCGCACCTCCCCGCCGTGGTTGGCGCAGACGTGCTTGACGATGGCCAGGCCCAGACCCGTCCCGCCGGTGGCCCGGGACCGGGCGGGGTCGACCCGGAAGAAGCGCTCGAACACCCGCTTCTGGTGCTCCGGCGCGATGCCGATGCCCCGGTCGGTGACGGCGATCTCGACCGACCCCTCGGTCTCGCGCCGGCTCACCGACACCGACGAGTCGGCGGGCGAGTAGGCGATCGCGTTCTCGACCAGGTTGGTCAGCGCGGTCGCCAGCAGCGTCCGGTCCCCGTCCACCACCAGCCCGGACGGCGGGTCGGCGGTGATCTCCACGCCGTTCGCCTCGGCGGAGTTGCGGCTGCGGGCCAGCGCCTCGTCGACGACGTCGTCGACCTCTACCGCGGCCATCTCGGGCAGCCGCTCGGCGCCGGTCAGCCGGGAGAGCGCGATCAGCTCGGAGACCAGGTTGCCCATCCGGCTGGCCTCGCGCAGCAGCTTCTCGCCGAACCGGCGCACCTCGGCGGCGTCCTCCTCGTAGCCCTCGGCGGGCTCCAGGCCGTCGAGAGTGTCGAGCAGCGCCTCGGCCAGCAGCGCGACCGCGCCGACCGGCGTCTTGAGCTCGTGCGAGACGTTCGCGACGAAGTCCCGGCGGGTGGCCTCCAGCCGCGCGACCTCGGAGGTGTCGACGGCCTCGACCAGGGTGAAGCCGTCGCCGAGCGAGCGGATCCGGGCCTGCACCTCGGCCGGCCGGCCGGGATGGCGCTCCAGCGGCGAGATGTCGACCTCGAGGCGGCCGTCGGCACCGGGCGGGGCGGGCCGGGAGACCTGCTGGCAGGCCGACCAGGCACGCGGGTCCAGCCGGCCGTCGACGACGGCGCCGAGCGCGGCGGCACGCGGGTTGTGCAGCAGCACCTCGCCGCCGGCGCCGACCACGGCCAGCCCGGCGGAGGACTGCCGGAACGTCCGGTGCAGCAGGTCGCCCAGGGTGGGGGTGTCCGGGTCCGGCCGGTCACCGCGGACGCGGGATCCGCGCGGGGTCCGCGCGGGACGGGTGCCGGGCCGGGACCGGGGTCGCGCGAACGCGGCCCCGGCCAGCAGGCCCAGGCCCAGTGCGACGGCCGTGATCAGCCACGCGAGCGTGGTCACGGCGGCATAGTAGGCAAGGCCGGGGGTCCCGACGCCACCTCCGGACCCCGGAAGGTGACGCCCGCGACCCCTTCTCGCGACACTGTTCGGCCCTCGTTCACCGTGGGTTCACGGTGGAGGGCGGGTCGGCGAGCCTCGCTCAGCATCGACGGTTCGCTCGGCAAGCCTCGCTCAGCATCGACGGTTCGCTCGGCAAGCCTCGCTCAGCATCGACGGTTCGCTCGGCAAGCCTCGCTCAGCGACCCTGGCTGGCCACCCCGGCGATGGCCTCCTCGGCGGCGGTCGGGTCGAGGTAGCGGCCGCCCGGGTTCAGGGGCGTGAGGGTCTCGTCGAGGTCGTAGACCAGCGGGATGCCGGTGGGGATGTTGAGTCCGGCGATGTCGTCGTCGGAGATCCCGTCGAGATACTTGACCAGCGCGCGCAGCGAGTTGCCGTGCGCGGCGAGCAGCACCGTCCTCCCGTCCCGCAGGTCGGGCACGACGGCGTCCTCCCAGTACGGCAGGAACCGGGCGACGACGTCGGCCAGGCACTCGGTCAGCGGGGCGTCGACGCCGGCGTAGCGCGGGTCCGCGTCCTGGGAGAACTCGCTCCCCTTCTCGATGGGCGGCGGCGGGGTGTCGTAGGAGCGGCGCCAGAGCATGAACTGCTCCTCGCCGTAGGCCTCCATGGTCTGACGCTTGTCCTTGCCCTGCAGCGCGCCGTAGTGCCGCTCGTTGAGCCGCCAGTCCCGCTTGACCGGGATCCAGTGCCGGTCGGCGGCGTCCAGCGCGATGTTCGCGGTGGAGATGGCGCGCCGCAGCAGCGAGGTGTGCACGACGTCCGGCGCGACGCCGCTCTCGGCCAGCAGCTCGCCGCCCCGGCGGGCCTCCCATTCACCCTGTTCGGAGAGCGGGACGTCCACCCACCCGGTGAACAGGTTCTTCGCGTTCCAGTCGCTCTGGCCGTGGCGCAGCAGTACGAGGGTCGGCATGGCCGACACCCTGCCAGCTACCCGCGGGCCAGGTCCGCCAGTACTCCCGCGAACGTGTCCACCAGCACGTCCAGCTCGTCCCGGGTGATCACCAGCGGTGGCGAGAGGCGCACGGTGGCACCGTGGGTCTCCTTGGCCAGCACCCCGCGCCGGGCCAGCTCCACGCACACGTCGCGTCCGGTGCCGAGGGCCGGGTCGACGTCGCAGCCGAACCACAGCCCGGCCCCGCGGACCGCGGTGAGCCCGGGGAGCGCGCGCAGCCGCTCGCCCAGGTGCTCCCCCAGCTGGCGGGCCGCCGCCTGGTACTCGCCGGTGGCCAGCAACCCGCAGACCGCCGACCCGACGGCCGCCGCCAACGGGTTCCCGCCGAAGGCGGAACCGTGCTCACCGGGGCGCAGCACGCCGAGCACGTCCGCACGCCCGACCACCGCGCTGAGGGGCAGGATCCCGCCGCCGAGCGCCTTGCCCAGGGTGTAGAGGTCGGCCCGGACGCCCTCGGTGTCGCTGCGCAGGGTGGCGCCGGTGCGGCCGAGCCCGGACTGGATCTCGTCGCAGACCAGCAGCACGCCCCGCTCGGCGGTGATCCGGCGGACCTCGGCCAGGTAGCCGGCCGGCGGGACGACCACGCCGGCCTCGCCCTGCACCGGCTCGATCAGCACCGCGACGGTGTCGGCGGTGAGCGCGGCTGCCAGCGCGGCGGCGTCGCCGTAGGGGACGCGGTCGAAGCCGGGCGTGAAGGGACCGAACCCGTCCCGGGCGGACGGGTCGTCGGAGAACGAGACGACGGTGGTGGTGCGGCCGTGGAAGTTGCCGCCGGCCACGACCACCCGCGCCCGGCCGTCCGGCACGCCGCGCACCCGGTACCCCCAGGCCCGGGCGACCTTGATCGCACTCTCGACGGCCTCGGCGCCGGTGTTCATCGGCAGCACGGCCTCGGTTCCGGTGAGCGCGGCGAGGTCGCGCTGGAAGGCGGGCAGCCGGTCGTTGTGGAACGCCCGCGCCGTCAGGGTCAGCGCATCCAGCTGGCGGTGCGCGACCTCGGTGAGCACCGGGTGCCGGTGCCCGAAGTTCAGCGCGGAGTAGCCGGCCAGGGCGTCGAGGTAGTGGTTCCCGTCGACGTCGGTGACCCGGGCACCCTCGCCGGAGCTCAGCACGACCGGCAGCGGGGCGTAGTTGGCGGCCCCGTACCGCTCGGCGAGGGCGATCTGCTCGCCGGTGCCGGTGCGCGCGGTGGGCCCGGTGGACCCGGCGGGGACGACTGCGGTCATCACGGCTCCCGGAGTTCGAGGGTGCAGCACTTGATCCCGCCGCCGCCGCGGCGGAGCTCGGAGGTGTCGACGCCGACCGTGCCGAACCCGCGCTCGGCCAGGTCCGCGGCGAACTTCTCGGCCTGCGGCGCGTGCACGACGGTGCGGCCGTCGGAGAAGCAGTTGAGGCCGAGTACCGCGGCGTCGGCCTCGGAGGCGATCACGGCGTCCGGGAAGCGGAAGCGCAGCACCTCCTGCGAGGCGTCGTCGAAGGCGGCGGGCAGGTAGGCGACCGAGCCGGGACCGCCGGCCGGGTCGAGCACCGCGAACGCGGTGTCCAGGTGGTAGTAGCGCGGGTCGACCAGCCGCAGCCCGACGACCTCGCGCCCGAGGACCCGGGCGGCCTCGGCGTGCGCGGCCGGTTCGGTGCGGAAGCCGTATCCGGCGTAGACCGTGTCCCCGACGAGCAGCAGGTCGCCCTCGCCCTCGTTCACCGCCTGCGCCTCGCGCACCGTGAACCCGGCGGTGCGGAACCAGTCGGCGTAGGCCGGGCCCTCGCCGGCACGCTCGGCGTGCCGGAACCGTGCGGTGTAGGCGATCCCGTCGACGACGGTGCCCCCGTTCGCGGCGTAGACCATGTCCGGCAGGCCGGACACCGGGTCGATCAGGCGCACCCGGAACCCGAGGTCGCGGTAGACGTCGTACAGGTTCTCCCACTGCCGCAGCGCCAGCGCGGTGTCGGTGCGCTGCTCCGGCCGCATCCAGGGGTTGATCCGGTAGGACACGGTGAAGTAGGTGGGACGGCACAGGAGCACCTGCGGTGCCCGTGAGTGCCTGTCGCGGTCCTGGCCCTGGTATCCACTCACGAGCACATGGTGCCGCGCAGGGAGCGTGCGTTTCCCGGATCCGGGAGCGCGATCGGCGCGTACTTCACCGTTCCGACGCCCGGTACTAGCGTGATGCGCCGTGGACGGGATCGACGCGACCGACCGACGGCTGCTGGACCTGCTGCGCGTCGACGGCCGGGCGGGCTGGGCCGAGCTCGGCGAGCGGGTCGGTCTCTCGGCGTCCGCGGTGCGCCGCCGGGTGGACCGGCTGAGCGCCCGCGGGGTGATCACCGGGTTCACCGTGCAGGTCGACCCGGACGCCGAGACCGGCCCGGGCGTGGAGGCCTACGTCGAGCTGTTCTGCCGCGGCACCGTGGCCCCCGGCGAGCTGCAGCGGATGCTCTCCGCGGTCCCCGAGGTCGTCAGCGCCGGGACGATCACCGGCGAGGCGGACGCGATCGTGCACCTGCGCTCGCGTGACGTCCGCGCCCTGGAGGACGCCCTGGAGCGGCTGCGGATGGCGGCCAACGTCGACCACACCCGCTCCGCCGTCGTGCTCTCCCGGCTGGTGCACCGATCTGCTTGAACACCCCGGAACCAGACCCGCGTCGTGGAGCCATGATGCAGGAGGGAGGGAGGGAGGGAGGGAGTGGGCGCCGGGGTCAGGAAGAAGGGGGGTCGGCCATGTCGACCTGGTAGCCGGTGCTGGCCGAGAACCGCGCGGTCACCGAGAACCGGTCGCCGCGGACCAGGGTGTGCCGCCACTCCACCGGCCGCCCGCCGGACAGGCCGAGCCGTTCGATGGACAGGGCCGCGACGCCGTCGTCGATGCCGAGCAGCTCCCGCTCACCGCGACCGGGCAGCACGGCCTTGATGTTCTCGTCCCCGCCGTCCACCCGGATCCCGCAGCGGCGCCGGTACTCCGGGTAGAGGCCGGTGTGCGTGAAGTCGACGTCGAGCAGCGGCGCCGCGAGCTGCTCCGGGAGCCAGACCCGGTCGACCGCGAGCGGCTCGGCGTCGGCCAGGCGCAGCCGTTCCAGGTGCACCAGCGGGGTCGACTCCTCCAGGCCGAGCCGGGCGGCGATCACCCCGTCGGCGCGCACCTCGAAGATCCGCACCACGCTGCGCTGGGTCCGCCCGGCCGCCTCGACGGCGACGTAGAGCGAGTACGGCTCGTCGAGCGGCTGCTCGATCTCCGCCCGGCCGACCGGCCGGGCCACCCGCCCGCGCCCCGCGACGACAGCGCCGTCCGCCCGCATCCGGCGCAGCGCCTCGCGCACGGTATGCCGGCTGACCCCGTACTCGGCCGCGAGCGCGAACTCGCCGGGTAGCGCGGTGGCGAACTCGCCGTCGTCGAGCCGGCGGCGCAAGTCGGCCAGCAGCTGCTGCCACAGCGGCGTCCCCGCCCCGCGGGTCAGCGCCCGTCCCGTCATCCGACCCTCCCGGCGTGTCGTGATCACCGTAGGTCCCGCCCCACGCCACCGGGCGAGCACCCGGGTGCCGGCTGGGACGATCGGCACCGTGAGCGTCGATCGCCGGGCCGTGGTGGTGGGAGCCGGGATCGCGGGGCTGAGCTGCGCGATCCGGCTGCACGAGCGGGACTGGTCGGTGCGGGTGCTGACCGCCGCACCGGTCGAGGAGTCGACCTCGCACCTGGCGGCGGCGGTGTGGTTCCCGACCCGCGCCGGGCCCCGGGACCGGGTGCTGGACTGGGGCCGGCGGACGTACGACGAGCTGGCCGCGCAGGCCCGGGCCGGGGTCCCCGGCGTCGTCATGCGGGAGAGCCTGGCCCTGCACCGGGAGCCGCCGGAGCCGCAGTGGTGGGCCGCCGCCGTCGGCGAGGTCCGCCCGGCCCGGCCCGACGAGCTCCCACCCGGCTACCCGCACGGCCTGCGGTTCGCGGTCCCGCTGGTGGAGATGCCGGTGCACCTGCCGTGGCTGGCCGCCGACGCGCAGCGCCGCGGGATCGTCCTGGAACGACGCCGGGTGGCCTCGCTCGCCGAGGCGGGCGCCGGGGCGGACCTGGTGGTGAACTGCTCCGGGCTGGGAGCCCGCACCCTGGTCGGCGACCTGTCCGTGACGCCGGTGCGCGGCCGGATCGTCCGGGTGTCCAACCCCGGGCAGGCGCTGTCGGTCCGGGACGAGGCGCATCCGGCCGGGCGGGCGTACGTGCATCCGCGCGAGCACGACTGCGTTCTCGGCGGCACCCTCGAGGACGACGCCTGGGACACCACCCCGGACACGGTGGCCGGCGCCGCGATCGTCGAACGGTGCCTCGACATCGCCCCGGCCCTGCGCGACGCCGTGGTGCTCGAACACCTCGCCGGCCTGCGCCCGGCCCGGCCGCAGGTACGGCTGGAGGCCGAGGAGGCGACCGCGGACCGTCCCCGGGTGATCCACGACTACGGCCACGGGGGTTCCGGCGTCACGCTGTCCTGGGGCTGCGCGGACGACGTCGCCGCGCTCGCCGGCGACTGAGGCAGCGGACGGTTGTCCACAAGCGTTCCACATGTGGAGGACACGGTGACGAAAACTCCCGCACCCGGCCGACGACGGCGCCGGGCTGGTTAGCGTGTCGGCCATGAGCGAGCACGTCGTCGTCCTGACCACCACTGACAGCGAGCGCGCCGCGGCGGACCTGGCCGCGGCGGCCGTGGATGCCCGGCTCGCCGCCTGTGCGCAGGTGGTCGGGCCGCTCACCAGCGTGTTCCGCTGGGAGGGCGCGGTCCGGACCGAACCGGAGTGGCGGGTGGAGCTCAAGACCGCCGCGGACCGGGTCGAGGCGCTGACCGCGCACCTGCGCGAACGGCACTCCTACGACGTCCCGGAGATCATCGCGACGCCGATCGCCGGTGGCAGCGCCGACTACCTGGCCTGGCTGACCGACGAGACCCGTTGATGTGAACCGGCACCCCGAGGACAGGCACCCGAACTCGGCGGGCTGACCCGGGCGGAGGGCTCGCGGGCCCGGGCCGGTCGCAGAATCGTTCCAGAACCCCGACGGCGGGATGGTCTGGGACCACCCGGACCACGGTGAGCTGTACACCGGGCCGGGTTCCTGGGCCGTCCTGCCCCGTTCCGGCGAGCACTCCGACCTGATCGACCAGCTCGAGTTCGACATCATCACGCTGGGACGAGGCCGCGATGGCCCGTTACGTCGCCGACGTCCACGGGCTCGTCCCGGAGGCACTGACCCTGCTCGGCCTGTCCCCGGTCTCCGTCCCCCGGCAACGGCCGTGGAACGCGACGGTGGCGGGCTGTTCCGAGCCAGCCTGCCGGCAGCCGCGGATCACGCGCACGGCGGAGGGCTGGTCGCAGCCGGCACGAACGTGACCGGCGCGGCCAGCCCCGGCGCGTCGAAACGCCACCGATCGGTGGCGATCCAGGTCGCCGTCCCGTCCGTGTAGCCGTCGTAACTCCCGGTGCCGTCCGGGTTCGGCGTGGAGAGCGGCACAGGGGCCGGGTTCACGGCCTTCCACTCTCGACCGTCCACGTTGGCGGTACGCACCCCGCAGTGCGTCAGGAGGCTCACCGGTTCGGTACGCCCGGGCATGGCCGGAGCGGGGTCCTCGGGCGACGCGACCCGGATCGAGCCGGAACAGCCCGCGAGCGCGATCCCTGCGGCGATCACGGCGAGCAGCACGCGCACCTGCATCGTGTTCCAGCCCCGCCGCACGCAACCGAACGTACTCGTTCCGTACGGGTCCCGTGAGCGCTGCAGCGATCGCTTGTCCGAGCGTCCGGCACGCATTCGACACCGGCGAAGGCGAGCGCTCGTGCCGTCTCCAGCGATGTGCCACCGTCGAGAGGGTGACGAGCCGGCACGAGTCTGCGCCGGCGTGGGCGTACGAGCCCGTCCGTGTCGTCGAGCCGGACCCTCGTTGGCCGGCCCTGGCCCAGCGCTATGCCCGCGAGGTGGATGCCCTCCTGGGGGACCGACTGGCCGGCCCGGTCCTGCATGTCGGTTCGACTGCCATCCCCGGCCTTCCAGCGAAACCGATCATCGACCTCCAGGCCGTCGCGACGGAGCCCGCACAGGTCATCGTCGAAGCACGGGAGGCGCTGTCATCCGCACACTGGCATGTCGTGCCACGAGAGCTGGATCAGCGTCCGTGGCGCTGGTTCGTCGTCCGCTCCGACGACTGCGCGAAGCATCGGCTCGCACACCTACACCTGATGACGGTGGGTGAGCCCCGGTGGCATGAGCAGATCGCGTTCCGGGACAGGCTCCGTGCGTCGGAAGAGCTTGCTCGCGAGTACGCCCGTCTCAAGGCGAGCGCCGCAGCCCGGCATGGGGACGACCGGGAGGCCTACGCCCGGGCCAAGTTCGACTTCGTTCACCGGGTGCTCGGCCCCCGGCACGGATGAACCGGTTCACAGTGAGCTACCAAGACGGCCCTGACCTGCGACCCGGATCACGGACGCACCCGCCCACGTCCGCGTACCGTCCCGCACCCCTCACAGACGACGGGCCGGCGCCGTCCCCCGGGATCCGCAGGTCACGGCGCCGTCCCGGCTCGTCGATCAGGTCAGGCCGAGGTCGTCTCCCGGGCCCGCAGGTCCTTGCGCAGGATCTTTGACGTTGCGCCTCGAACGACCTCTCACCAGGCGAAACGAGTGCAAGTCGACGGGTCAAGCCAAGCACCGTTCCGTATCGGTCCCGTCGTGCACGCTTTTCCAAGTCTGCTGTCAAGCGTTCAGCGGGTGCTGGCCGAGCCTACGACGGTAGTCGGACGGTTGACCTCCCGGCTGCGCCTGAGAAGCTGACGCCTGATGGACAGGTTTGTAGCGTGGGAAGGTTTCGCCAACGCTCGTGACCTCGGATTCCTTCCACGGGTCGATGGTGGCGCCACGACTCCGAGTCGAGTTGTCAGGTCTGGCACGCTGGCTTTCGTCACGGAGGCTGGCTGGGGCTCGGCAGTGTCAGCGGGCGTTCGGACCATCATCGACCTGCGAAATGATCACGAGGTCGGCCGCATCCGGGATGCGGCCCTCGCTCGATCTCGAAAGGGTGTGTTCCCGCCGCCGTCTGCTCCACCTCCCGAGCTGCAGCGGGTTCGGGTACCGATCGACGACACGGAGGACGTCGAGTTCTGGCAGGAGATCCGGACCGCGGGGCTCGACGGGACGCCCCTGTACGTCGGCCCCTTCATTCGACGGAAGGCGCGCCAATGCGCAGAGGCTGTACGTGCGATCGCGGCCGCCGAGGCCGGTGGGGTGATCTTCCACTGCCAGGCTGGGCGTGACAGGACCGGCATTGTTGCGCTGTTGATGCTAAGCCTGGCCGGTGTCGAGCCGTCCGCCATCGCGGCCGACTACGCCTTGAGTGGACCGGCGCTGACTCCCCTCTTCGCGAGCCTCGGCATGCCGGACCAGACCGATCTGATTGACGAGATGCTCCGTCAACACGGGACAACGACATCTGAGGCAATCATGGACGTGCTCCACGGCCTGGACGTGACTGAGCTGCTCCGGAACGGTGGTCTCAGCGATGACGAGTTGGGAGCTGCGCGGTCGCGCCTGGTGTAGCAGAAGAGGCGGCACCCAGCCCGCCAACTTGATGAGCGCGCTACCCACGAAGCAGCACGACCGGCTCAATGGCCGAGGCGACCACGTGTGGTGCCGGATCTACAGTGAGCTGTCATACCGGCGCTGACCTGCAGTGAAGCAACCGACCCCCTGTCTGCGTCCGCGTATAGTCCGCGGACCGCACCGACGGGGGTTGTGGCCACTCCTCCCCGTCCCCTCGTCCTGGCCGCATTGCTCGTCGTGGTGGCGGGGGCAAGGGTGGCGTAGCCATCGCGAAGCGACGCCGCAGGCGCCCTTGCGGCCGGCGCCGCGGCGTGGAGAATCCTCGGCCGAGGGGGCCAGGACTGCTCACGATAGACACGAAGAGTGGCGATTCAGGCGTCACGGAACTGGTTCGACGCCGACGACCTTTCGATGTTTGACTGCCTCCGACGACCGCAACCGCCGCATCGCGAGGAGGCCCATGCAGGGCCCGGTAAGAGCGTCCCACTTGTTGGGAGTCGGCGCCTTCGCAGTAGGGACTTGCGAACTAGTGCTCGCAGGGCTGTTGCCGGAGCTGGGAAGTTCGCTCGGCGTATCCGTGGCGACCGCGGGTCAGGTCGTGACGGTTTTCGGGGTGACTGCAGCTCTTGCCGGACCGGTCCTCGCGGCATTCAGCGTTCGCTGGGCTCGCCGCCAGGTCTTGCTTCTAGCACTCGGTCTTTACCTCGTCGGGACCGCGCTGAGCGCGGCCGCTGGCACGTTCGGTCTCCTGCTCGGCGCGCAAGTGCTAGCTGCGTGCGGAGCCGGCCTGTTTCTGCCGACGGCTACCGTGACCGCTGCGACTCTTGAAGAACCGGAGCGACGCGGTAGAGCTGTCGCCATCGTCACAACGGGTATGACTGTGGCGATCGCTGTCGGCGCCCCCCTTGGAACGGCACTCGCGGCCATCGCTGGTTGGCGGGCCGTCATGCTCGTGCTGACTGGACTCGCCCTCCTCGTCGCCGTCGCGGTCCTCGCGTGGATCCCGCCGGTTCAGGCCGCACCCGATGAGCTGGCTGGACTCCGCGAGCGGCTGAAACCGCTCATCGACCGTCGCGTGCTTGCCCTTCTCGCGACGACGTTGGTGGCCTTCACCGCCATCTACATCCCGTATACCTACATCTCGGTAGTGACTGAGGGTGCGACCGGCGGCGACGGCCTCAAGCTGGCAAGCATCCTCGTCGTACTCGGCGTCGCGGGAATCGCTGGAAACCTGCTGGCCGGGCGCCTGGCTGACCGCGTCGGCGGACGGCCTGTCGTCGCAGGCTCACTGATCGGCCTCGTTGTCGTCTTCTTATTGACTCCGTACTGGAGCATGAGCCTTCCGGCAGCCCTGGTGGCCGCAGCCGCGTATGGGGTGATCGGATTCGGGGTGAGCGCTCCCCAGACGTATCGAATCCTGAGTTTGGGAGGTCAGGCGTCGCTGTCAGTCGCGCTCAACGGTGCGGCGCTGTACCTCGCGATCTCGCTGTCCGGGCTCCTCGGTGCCGCAGTCATCACTACGCTGGACGTCGGATGGCTTGGTGTGATTGCGGCCGTCACCGCCGCTGTTGCCCTCGTGCTGTCCGAACTGGCGCAGCGCGTGGCCATCCGGTCGGGAGCGAGGGCCGGGTAGCTGGCCTTCGGCGGCCGCGAACGGGCCGGAGGTGTAGTGAGCGAGCCGCCGGAGGCCGGCGTGGCCGGCCCCGCGCCGCCGGAGGCGGCGCGCTTGATCCTCAAGAGGCAGATTCGGCAAGCTGCGCCGTACCTACACGCCGTACCTACGGCGTCGCCGTGTCCCGATCGTTCGGCGCAACCGGCGCGTAGGCCTGGCGACCCACGCCGACAGCATCGCGCTTCGTCAACGACGCGATCACCGCGCACGAGTGGTTACGGGCGGGGCGCAGTGAACCGCACGACGAACTTCTTCTGCCACGGCGTCTCCACCGCTCGCGCTGAGTAGTGCGACCGGACATAGGCAACGGCATCGCTGCTGGACAGACCGTCGGCGATCGCCAGGCACGCCAGCGCCGTCCCGGTCCGGCCCTGTCCGCCACCACACGCGAACTCCACGCGCTCGTCCCCAGCCCGATCCAGGGCTTCGAGCAAGCTGTTGTCGAACGCGGTTCGGTCGGACGGGAGCCGGAAGTCCGGCCACTTCACCCAGCGACTGTCCCACTCCATCGCGGGCGGCTTCTTGCCCAGGAGATATACCCCGAAACTCGGCTCATCGCCTCCAGGGCGAGGTTTGCGAAGCCCGCGGCCCCGTACGGTCCGCCCCGAGGGCAACCTCATGACGCCGGGCTGTCCATCGATCCACGTGCTCATCGTTCGCCGCCCCTTCACCCTTTCGCGGCTCAAACTTCTGCACGCTACTAGTTGGCGGTACTCACTCACCACATGAGCCGCTCCGGGTGCGCAAGGAGATCAGCTGGCGCCCTGGCCAGCGCGAGGGTGGTGAGGGCGTCCTTAGTTTAGAGGTACTCTTTCACCCATGGTCACAGTGACGGTGCACGAGACGATCGCCTGCCGTCCCGAGGACGTCCTGGACTTCGTGATGGACATCGAGCGTTACGCCGAGGTGGACACGAAGATCAGCCCGGTGCTCTGGTCCCGGCGCGACGGCGACGTCGTCGAGTTCGCCTGCCGGCCGAAGTTGGCCGGTCTCCGACAGCCCACAGTGGTTCAGCACGTGCGCCGATCTTCTGGCCGGGTCGACATCACGCTGGCGCCTCCACCGCGCAACCGTCTCGCCCACGCCGTCGCGGAGTTCGCAGCGCACTTCGTGTGTGTCCCAACCGACGAGGGCGCCCAAGTGACACGCACCCTGACGTTCCGGTTCAGCCCGGTTGTGCGCTGGCTGCTCGAGCCGTGGTTCCGCCGCCGCCTTCCCACCGAAGTCGGCGAGGAGATTCGGTTGGCCAAGGCGCACCTCGAACGGTGATCGATTACCCATACTTGGGCTTCGCGCTGCGCTGAGCCGATAGAGCGTCGGCAGGAGATCGCCTCCCGGGCGCGACCTCACCTGCTGCTCCTCGACGAGGCGACCTCGGCACTCGGCGAGGCCAATGAGCGGGCTCTAGGTGGCTCATCGAGCATGGAGCCGGTGTGTCGGGCGACAACGAGGGCGCGTCGAGTCGTGTCGCTGGCCATCGTCTACGACAGTTGAGCCTGCAGGCCGCGCAGGAGCGCGTCCATCGCTCGCTCGAACTGTTCAGGCCACCCATCGGCCCCGGATTCCGGGAGCGCGGCAAGGGCCGGATAGCGATCGGCGTGGGCACGCAGGTGGTGGTGCATGGCTCGGCGGGCGTCGGTCTCGCCGTCATGGTCCCAGGCGCTCTCGGCGGCGACGGTACCGATCACCAGGTTGCTGACGGCGGCCGCGGCTGCGGTGAGTGCGGGCCCTGCGAATCCGGCACGCTGCAGGCTGGCGTAGACCAACTCGGACCGTTCCAGCGCTTGCGGACCGAGCAGCGGCCGGGACGCGGCGAGCGCCCCGGACCAGGGATGACGCAGCAACGCCTGGCGAAGGCCGCGCATGAATTCAGCAACGTCGTCACTCCAATCCCGTGCCGGTGGTCCCGGTTCGGCGATCTCGCCGAAGACCGCGTCCACGGCAAGGTCGAGCAGGTCATCACGGCTGGCCACATGCCAGTACAGCGAGGTTGCGTGCACGCCCAGCCGGCCCGCGAGCGTTCGCAAGCTCAATGCAGCGGGGCCGCCCTCGTCGAGCAACGCCACCGTGGCGCACGCGATGGCGTCTCGGTCGAGGCTGCCGCGCGCCCGGGCAGGCGGGCGTGACCGCAGCCAGATCGCCCCCGGCATGGGTGGCTCGGAGTCGGCCTTCTTTGGACTCACCCCTGCAGTGTAGGTCCCGGTGTGATAGTCCTATGACGCAGGACTACGGAGGTTGTATGAGGCAGGGCGCCGAAGCCGCAGAAGACGGACACCCCCGCCGGTGGTGGATCCTTGTAGCGATCTGCGCATCGCTGTTGATCATCGTCGTGGACAACACCGTGTTGTCGGTGGCGCTACCAGCGATCGCGGAGGCGTTCAGCGCCGGCACCGCCACGCTGCAGGCAGTCGTCGACGCCTACGTGGTGGTCTTCGCGGGGCTGCTGGTCGCAGCCGGAGTCGCGGCCGACCGGTTCGGGCGGAAACGTGTGCTGATGATCGGGCTGCTGATCTTCGCCGTCGCGTCGGCGCTCGCCGGGCTGGCCGGAACGGCGACCGTGCTGATCGCCGCCCGCGCCGTGATGGGGATCGGTGCGGCGTTGGTCATGCCCGCGACGCTGGCGGTGCTGGTGCAGGTTTTCCCGGAGCGGGAGCGACCCCGTGCGTTCGCGGTGTGGGCCGCGGTGGCGGCGGTGGCGATGGCCGCAGGCCCGGTGCTGGGTGGCCTGCTGGTCGAGCTCTGGTCGTGGGCCGGTGTGTTCTGGATCAACGTGCCGCTCGCCCTCGGCGCAGTGGTCGTGGTCGCCGCCCTGACTCCCGAGTCCCGCGACCTCCAGGCCGGCCGCCTGGATGCCGCCTCCGCGACTCTGATCACCGTCGGAACCGGCGAGCTGGTCCTGACCGTGCTCGTGCTCGGCGAGAGCGGACCACCCGTCGTCTCCCTCGGTGCCGGGCTGGCCGCGGTACTCGGGCTGGGCTGGTTCGCTCGACGTCAGCTGCACCTGCCGGACCCGCTGGTCGAGTTCGCCCTCTACCGCGACCCGCGGTTCGCCGGGGGCAGCGTCGCCGCGACCGTCCTGACGCTCGGCACCGGGAGTGCACTGTTCGTGCTGACCCAATATCTCCAGCTCGTCCGGGGCCAGACGGCACTGGCGGCCGGAGCGGCACTGGCCCCGCTCGCCGTCGGCATCGTGATCGGCTCGACGGCCGGAGGCCGCGCTCCGGACCGGATCGGGCTGCGTGCCTGCATCGTCGTCGGGTTCGCATCGGTGACCGCCGGGTTCGCGCTCCTCGCCGCGCTCGGACCGGCCAGTACCTACCTGCACGTCGGTGTCGGGTTGGCTCTGCTCGGCCTCGGCACCGGGTTCTCCAGCCCGTCGGTAACCACCGTCGTTCTCGGCGCGGTCCCGCGTCACCGGGCCGGGATGGGCTCCGCGCTGCACGACACGCACCAGCAGCTCGGGATCGCGCTCGGCGTCGCGGTGATCGGCGCCCTCCTGACCACGATCTACCGTGGCGGGCTCCGGGCGCGGACCGGCGTCGACGACGGCTCGCTCGCCACCACCCTGCTGCGTGACGACCCAGAACTCGCCCGGGCCGGTACGGCCGCCTTCCTCACCGCGCAGTCGACGACCATGCTCGCCGCCGCCGGTTGCGCAGCCACTGGTGCAGTAATCGCAGCACTGGCCCTCGGTCGTGCCCGCTTACCGCAGTCGACATTGTGACCGCACTACTCGCCGATGCCGCGGGGGCAAGGCGGCTCACGCGCAGCGCGCTCGCCTGGCTACTGCCGTTCCGGCGTCTGCCCCACACGATCTGCCTGGCCGGGAAGGCGGGACGAGCCCGAGAGAACGCGTTTGACAGCCGACCGAGGATCGGCGACGTGTCTGTTATCAACATACTCGTACCGAAGCTTGCTGATCTTCCCGGTGTCGTCGCCGTGGCACTCGGCGGCAGCCGGGCCCGCGGTACCCACCGGCCGGACAGCGACTGGGACATCGGCGTCTACTACCGCGGCAGTTTCGACGCCCAGGTACTCGCCGATCTGGGCTTCGACGGACACGTGGTACAGCCCGGTGGCTGGGGACGGATCATCAACGGCGGCGCCTGGATCTCCGTCGACGGGCAGCCCGTCGACCTGCTGCTCCGCGATCTCGACGTCATCGACGGCTGGCATGACGAGGCCGAACACGGCCGATTCGAGATCGACAACGTCGAAGGTCACCTCGCCGGTCTACCCACCTACACATCGTTGGGCGAGATCAGTGTGAACCGTGTCCTGGCCGGTCAGCTGCCCGCGGTCGACTATCCGGCGGCCCTGCGCACCGCGGCCGAGGCGAGATGGCGGTGGAACGCCGCGTTCTCGCTACTGTTCGCTGAGCAGTACGCCGAACACGGAGATCGTGTCCTGGCGCTGGGGATGATGGCACGCGCCACGGTGCAGGCTGCGCACGCGATCGAAGCCGGCCGAGGCGAATGGGTCCTCAACGAGAAGCGCCTCGTCGACGGCGCCGGGCTCGGCGCGGCTCACGAACTCCTCGGAGCCGGCAAACGCGACCTGCCAGCCGCGTTGAAGGACCTTCGGACGCTCCTCGACCCGCCGCGCTTGGACGAACTCAGCGCACACGACACCTGATGACAGCACCCTCAGCTGGCGAGGACGCGAAGATACCGTTCTCGACTACTGCCGCTTGGTCTGCTCGCGGATCCAGGCGAGATGGGCCGGGCTGTCGTCGTGGATCGGCCGGGCGCTGATACTGGGAGCGAGCGCACGGGTGCGCGTCCCTTGCCCGCTCGACGATGGCCGGGCGCAGACACGGGCGGAACACACGCTCACCGCCCTGGCGGCCCCGGCGGGCATTTCGGTGGTCCCTCGCCCTGCCGTCGATCGAGGCCACGGGCCACGCACTCGAGCGTTCGGTCAGAGCGGGTCGCCGTCGAGCTGGGGCTCGAACTGCCGGTACGCCGTGATGCTGCGGAAGTGGCGGCTGTAGAGGTCGGCCGTCGTGGTCAGGTCGTCGTTGAGCCCAGGAGCGACGTCGACGACGTGCAGGAGGCGATCCGTGATCGTCTCGCCCATGGCGTTCTCGTAGGAGACCTCCGCTTGGCGGCCGTGTCGTTCCGCTTCGGACTGGGCGTCGACGAGTGACGGAGCCCAGAGCACGACCACGTCCTCGCGGTAGAGCGGCCGGTAGCTCGCGGCCGGCGATGTCGACTCGAACAGGAGGACGGCGACGAACATCTGCTGGTCGGTCATGTCCGCATCGTCGCCTGACCATCGCCGGCTGACATCCGGCCGAACCCGGAGTCGAGCGGGGGTTCGCCGATGCCGCGGACTCGCCCTGCCGCGCTCGTCTCACTCCGGGTACGGCATTTTGCGTCGTAAGCTGCTCTGCGGTGGCGAGCGTGCACGCAGCGACCGCCGGGCCGGCAGGAGAGGCGGACAGCAGATCGCGCAGTAGGGCGCCCGGCGCGACGACTCAGCGTGGCCCGCGCTCGATGCGCACCTGCTCCAGCAGCTCAGGGTACTGCTCGGCAGCCTCGTCGTCGTCGAGTGACCAGTGGGCCGAGCTCCACGGGATCGGGCACGGCGATGCGTGGAGAGGATCGGGGCAGAGGAGCAGTTGGATGCGATCGACGAGTTCTCGCGCCTGTTCCGGGCTGCAGTACACCCCGAAACGGATCTCCCAGACCTGCTCAGCAGCGCTCGACATGTCAGTGCCATCGCTCACGTGACGAAGTCTGACGGGCGCGGCCGTACGGAACCTCGGGGATGGCCCCGAACCCGGATTGCGGGTTGCCCCCACGAACTCGGCGTCGACCTGCGTGCTCACGAGGCGATGCGGAAGGTCCTGCCGCACGCCGGGACCATGCAGAGTCGGGTCAGCTGTTGTTGACCCAGACACGTTGCGACGCCGCCGATCGACCGTGGCCGATGCTCTGCGTGTTCTCGATCCGGACATCGTTACGCGGACCGCGAAAAGGCTTGGAGGAGTCCGCGCTGCGATGCTGGGCTGGGATGTGGCAGCGGAGGCGAGTGGCCGGGCCTGCTCGGCAGGCGACAGGGAGTTGGGGGCGCATGACCGCGATTGATAGTTGGGTGGACTCGGCCGGTGGCTGGTTGAACAACAGCCCGGCCTCGACGCCGGTCCACTACGACGACGCCAGCCAGGTGTGGAACGTCTACGGCTACGCCGAGGCGCTGACCGTTCTCGGCGATCCGGTGACCTTCTCGTCCGACACCACGCGCATCTTCTCGCACGCGGACGAGTTCGCCCCCGGCGACCTTGTCCGGGTGGACCCGCCGGATCACAGCAAGCTGCGCAAGCTTGTCAGCCGGGCGTTCACCCCGAAGGCCATCGCCGGGCTGGAACCGCGCATCGAACAGGTGACCGGCGAACTGCTCGACGCCGTCGACGATCCGTCACGCCTAGAGCTGGTCAACGACCTCGCCTACCCGCTGCCGATGATCGTCATCGCCGAACTGCTCGGTGTACCCGCCAGCGACCGGGAGATGTTCAAACAGCGGGTCGACGCCATGTTCGACAGCGACCAGCAACTGTCCCCCTCGTCGGCCGAACAGCAACAGCGCCAGCTCGAGGAGTCCATGCGCCAGGTCCGTCACCTCACCGACTACCTGGGCGAACACGTCGAGCACCGGCGACGGAACCCGCAAGAAGACCTGATCACCCGCCTCGTCGAGGCAGAGGTGGACGGCGAACGGCTCAGCCATACCGAGGTGGCGAACTTCGCGGTGCTGCTGTTGATCGCCGGCCACATCACCACGACGATGCTGATCGGCAACACCGTGCTGTGCTGGGACGCGCACCCGCAACACCACGCACTCGCCCGGGCCGACCGCAGCACTGTGCCCGCGATGATCGAGGAATCGCTACGACTCCTGAGCCCGTTCGCCTCCCTCGGGCGGGTCACCACCACCGAGACCGAACTCGGCGGGCAGCCGATCCCCGCCGATCAGCTGGTCATGGTCTGGATCGGCGCGGCGAACCGGGACCCGCACCAGTTCTCGAGCCCGGACGTGTTCGACCCGACGCGGGATCCGAACCCGCACCTCGGCTTCGGGCGGGGCATCCACTTCTGCATCGGAGCACCCCTGGCACGGCTGGAAGGCCGGGTCGCGTTGAACCAGCTGCTGGACCGCTTCCCGAAACTCGCCGTCGACCCGGACCAGCCGCCCGAGTTCCAACCCAACCCGAACATGACCGGCGCCCGGAAACTCGTCCTGCACACGACCTGACCTGGGCCGTGCCCGATCGCGGACCACGGCTAGTCGAGCGACCGCTGAGCCAATACCCTGGTTCAAGACGCAGCATTCGGCCACTGGTGGGGACAGCATCGTCGCCACGTTGCAGGGCATAGCGATAAGTGATCGGCTCATATCAGCGGCTGCCCTGGTCCAGGCCATGGCGCACTGCGATCTCGACCGGGGAAGAGCCCCGTTCGTCGCGGTCGAAGTCGAGGTCGCCGGTCGGTTCCAGCGGTGGCTGGGCGATGAATCGAACGCCGCTTCCGTGGTGAGGCTGGGCACCGTGGATCAGAAACGGGTGGCACAGGTACACATCACCAGCCCGTCCTGTGGCGAGCGTTTCCGGTCGGTGCTGGGAGGCTCGCACGGCCTCCTGACACAGCGCCATCCACTCCCGACCGGCGTCGCCGCTCGGTGCCAGCAACGGCACTACGTCCCGGTGCGAGCCGATGCGGATCCGGGTCGGGGCATCGTCCGGGCCGATGTCGGAGAACAGGAACAGCATCAACAGCGCGCGGCCGCGGGAGCGCAGGTTCACTCGCCCCTCGTCCTGGGCACCGGCGAAACTGGCATCCAGGTGCCAACCCGCGTCACCCGGATCGTCCGGGTGTGGAAACCGGATGGGAAAGGTCCCCAATCCTGGTGGGGCGACCCAACGTCCCGTCCCGACGAGCTGGTCGTAGGCACCGTGCAGCGTCGCTGTGTTGGCCGCGCGCACAAACGGTTCCTCGGCGCAGCTGTCGATCCGCACGACCGGCTGCGTCCACGTACGGGGATCGTCGGGGTCCAGACCGATCTTGTGCCACAGAATCGCACGGCACTCGTCGGCCACTGGACGAGGAAACGCCCCCGGTACGTGGACGAAGCCATCCTGGATAAAGCGAGCGACCTGGTCATCGCTCAGAGCAGACATCGCTGCGATCACCTCCGCAGCGATCGTCCTTGAGTCCCGGTCACTCGGCGACAGATTTCTCGCCCGGCCTGATCGCTGGACCACACTACAAGCCGCCCCTGACTGCGACTGCGCGCCGAACCTCGACGAACCGGGCAGTGCCACCTACTGCGGCTCGGTCTGCTCACGGATCCAGGCGAGATAGGTTGGGCTTCCGTCGTGGATCGGGCGGGCGCTTATGCTGGGAACGTCATAGGGATGCGCATCCGTCGCCCGCTCGACGATGGCCGGGATGAGACTCCGGCGAGTGTGGAGTGCTGCGCGGCCCTCGGTCCGATCGTGAACCTCACCGACCCAGCGGTAGGTCGACTCGACGGGCGCGAAGTTGTGCACGTTGGACGCGAGCCGCTCCGAGACGAGGCTGCGGGTGAAGTCGCGCAACCAGTCCGGATCGGGTGCGGTGATCACGACCTCGCACAGCTCGACGTCGTCGGAAGCGCTCACGGTGTGATCCCTCGTGCGGCGATGAGGCCGGTCATGCTCTGTTCGGAGTCGTCTCGGGTCTTACCCATCGTGGCCCATCCGGTCATGACCTGGTCGTCGTAGCCGAGCCCGACCCACCGGCCGGTGAACTCGATGCCGTGCGGATGCATTGCGAGAAACATCGTCCCCTTGGAGCGGACGGCGCCGTCGGCGGCGGCATACCAACCTGTGAGGACCTGGTTGTCCCACAGGCGTAGCTCACCGGTCCACAGGTAGCCGCCCTCGTTCTGGCTGAGGCCGCGTTGGGTGGCGGCGATGTGGACCAGGTCGCCCTCTTGGCGCATGTGCACGGGCTGGGTCGCGATCTTCTCTACGCCCTCGCGGGTGGTCTGCCAGGACGCCCACCAGTCGCCGGTCAGCGTGACCCGCCCCGGGGTGCGGCCTGCCAGCTCGGTCACCGAAACGCCGAGTGCGTCGGCGATGGTCAGGGCGACCGACAGCAGGGGTTGTTGCTCGCCGGCTTCGTAGCGGCGGACCTGCCGGGTGTCGACGCCGGCCACGCGCGCCAGGTCGGCCTGCGACATGCCGAGATCCGCTCGGCGTCGGCGGATCACTTCGCCCATTTCCACGGTGCCCATCCTCGGAGGACTTGCTAGTCCTTGACAAGCGGACTAGTTCGCCTCATTGTAGGTCTAGTTAGTCC
This sequence comes from Pseudonocardia nantongensis, assembly GCF_046546495.1. Classification (NCBI taxonomy): domain Bacteria; kingdom Bacillati; phylum Actinomycetota; class Actinomycetes; order Pseudonocardiales; family Pseudonocardiaceae; genus Pseudonocardia; species Pseudonocardia nantongensis. Next base: position 123,432 of record NZ_JBKGXT010000005.1, read on the forward strand.
CCTGTAGGGGCGGATAAGACCGCCCTTGCCGGACTGACCTCGGCGGACCGGACGGCCCGCCGCTCAGCCCGAGGAGAAGCAACATGGCGATCAAGAACAAGTTCCCCGTCGCGATGGGCGACGTGTTCCCGCACGGCGCGTTCGTCGTCTCGGAGGTCGAGCCGGTGCGGGACTTCGACAAGTCCGCTCCGGGCCGGCCGGTGCAGCAGAACGACAAGGAGTCCGGTCTGCCGGTGTGGTCGGTGTCGGTGCTCGACGCTGATCCGGAGGCGCGGCGGGCGGACAAGACGGTGACGGTGAAGATCGCCGCCACTCATCAGCCGGTGCCGCCGGAGGCTGCGGCCGGGTTGCCGTTCCGCCCGGTGGAGTTCGACGGACTGACCGTGACCCCGTACGTGCAGGAGAACGGGAGCCGGCCGCGGGTGGCCTACAGCTTCCGCGCGGCCGGGATGCGCGCTCCGGCCCATCAGCGTCCGGCGTCGAGCCAGAAGAACCAGGAGGCGGCCTGACCAGCACACTTTCCGGCCGCCGCATGTAGGTGGAGGGAAGCCCGCGGCAACGGGCTTCCCTCCGGATCTCCCTCACCCCTCGCCGTAGCCAGGCACAGAGTTCGGAAGGACACCGACCCTAGATGAACACGCCTTCTACACCGCCCACCCCCGGCAACGCCGCGACGGTGGTCCCGGTCAGTCGCCTCGTGGAGGCCGGCCTGCGCCGGGTCACCGATGCCATCGCAGACACCGCGCCCGCCCCGGTCGGGGACCTGCACGCCCATGCTGCCCGGGCCCGCCGACTGGCCGGGCTGCACGCCCGCCGGGCCCGTTGGTTCGCCGTCCTCGAACGCGACACCGTCCGCCAGCACGACATTCCGCTGGTCTACGTCCAGGCCGTTGTCGACGCCGGATGCGCCGCCGACCGGGAGGCCCGGTTCTGGGCCGACACGGTCGACGATTGGCAGGCACTGATCGAGCAGCGGCCCACTTCCGACGTGGCCGGGGCCATGTCGAACTGGCACGAGCTGGACCTCACCGAGCCCCCGGCGCCCGGCCTCGCTACCGGGAGTACCCGGTGAGCCCGCGGGCGGCCCGGTTGCCGCTGCTGCACCTTGTCCCCACCACTACGGCCGCCGTTCACCGGTGGCGTGACGACGCTGCATGTCTCGGGTTGGACACCGAGCTGTTCTTCCCGGTCGACAACCGCGCCCAGTCGGTCGAGACCCCGCGTCGGGTGTGCCGGGGCTGCCCGGTCCGGGCCGAGTGCCTGGCCGACGCCATGGCCACCGAAGAGCCTGCTCGCCGGTTCGGTGTCGTCGGCGGCACCACCCCGGGCGAGCGCCGGGTCCTGCACCGCGCGGGTCTGACCATCACCGCCCCGCGCACACCGGCGGAGCTGCCTGGCCCGGTGGTCGGGGGTGACGTCGCATGACCGCCAAGCCCGACCGCCCGGCCCGGTGCGAGGTCTGCCGGGCCCCGCTGCACGAACGGCCGGATCCGCGGCGGCGCCGGTGCGCCGATCACCTCGACCAGCTCGCCCTGGTCCCGCTGACCACCGTCCGCACCGCGCGCCGGAAGGGAGGCAAGCGATGACCACCACCGGAACCCTCGTGCTCGTCGGCGGCGGCGCCGCGGTCGGGCTCTACGTGCTGCACATGGTCGGGCACTACCTCGCCCGCGTCCTGGAAGCACTCGCCACCGTCGCGGTTGTGTTCGTCGCGGCCTGGTTCCTGGTCAAGGGCGCCTACATCGCCGTCGGATGGATGATCCGGCACTGGCGAACAACTCTCGCCACCGCCGGGGTCGCGGCCTGGTGCTGGTTCTGGGGCTGGCCCTCGCTGCTCTTGACTGTCGCGGTCGTGGCTGCGGTGCTGGGGGTGTGGCGGCTGGTGTCGCTGCCCTCGTTCGACGTGTGGGCGGGTCGCCGGCTGCGGTCGTGGTGGCAGCGCTGGACCGTCTACGCGCTGCGGATGCCGCGCTGGCTGCGCTCCTGCGACCTGACCGTCCCCGATCGCGCCGGGGCGACGGTCATCCAGGTCAACCCGCTACGCCGCGCGGCGACCGCGCCCCGGGCCCGGCCGCGTCGCGATCAGATCCCGCGCATCCTGGGCGTTCGCTCTGGCCCGTCCTGGGACGAGGTCAAGGTGCGGCTCGTGCCCGGGCAGACTCCGGAGGACTTCGACGCCGCCGCCCGCACCCTGGCCGTTGCCCGTGGGGTCAACCGCTGCCAGGTCCGCGAGCTGGCACCCAACGAAGTGTCGATCGACTTCCAACGCCGCAACCTGCTTTCCCGTGTCGTCGCCGCACCCGACCTGGACGCCATGGCCGACGCCACCGGCGAGGGGATCGATCTGGACCGGGTTGTGTCGGGGGCCACCGAGTACGGCACCGAGTGGCGCCAGTCCCTGCGCGGCAGCCACACCCTCGTCGGCGGCGCGACCGGGGCCGGGAAGGGCTCGCTGATGTGGGCGCCACTGCTCGCGATCGCACCCGCGATCCGGGACGGCCTGGTCCGGGTGAACGGGATCGATCCCAAGGGGATGGAGCTGGCCTACGGGCGCCGGCTGTTCCACCGCTACGCCGTCACCTCCAAAGACGCCCTCGAACTGCTCGACGAGCTCATCGACGGGATGGAGGCCCGCAAGCGCGAGCACGCCGGCAGCGTGCGCCTGGTCCCGATCACCCGGGACAACCCACTGGAGCTGGTGGAGTTCGACGAGATCGGCGCCCTGATCCGCTACGTCGGCGACCGCAAGACCCGCGAAGCCATCACCGAACGCATCGCCCTGCTCACCACGCAAGGCCGGGCGCTCGGGTACGCGGTCCGTGGCTACGTGCAGGAACCCACGAAGGACACCGTCCCGGTACGGGAACTGTTCCCCCGCCGGATCTGTCTCCGCGTGGCGTCGAAGACCCACGTCGGGATGGTCCTGGGCGATCAGGCCTACGACCGGGGTGCGTGGGCGAACCGGATCGGCGAGTCCGAACCCGGCGTCGGCTACCTGTTCGGCGAAGGCATCCGCGAACCCGTCCGGATCCGAGCCGCCTGGGTCCCCGACGAGGCCATCAAGGCCCTGGAGCAATTCGTGACCACCGCCCCGGACCGTCGGCCGGCGCCCGTGCTGCCGTTCCGACCCGACACCGACCAGCAGGCCGCCGGAGGTGCCGCATGACCGACCCCACGAACGAGCCGGAGACCACATCCGAGCCGATCGACCAGGACCAGCTCACCCGCGCCCAGAAAGCCATGCTGGCGCTGTCCAACGACGTCGCCACGCAGCTCGCCGAGGACCACGGCGTCTGCGTCCGCCCGCTGGCGATGCGGCGGATCGCCCAGAGCAGCGGCCGCGTCGACGTCGTCCCCGTGCCCTGCGGCTCCACCCGCGATGCCCAGTGCCGCCCGTGCGCGGACAAGGCCCGCCGGCTGCGGATGGTCCAGTGCCGCGAAGGCTGGCACCTCGAGGACGAACCCATCAGCAGACCTGCGGATCCGACCGGTGAGCAGAAGGACCTCATGGCCGCCCGGGCCGACCTGCATGCCGCCTACACCGACGCCCGCACCGCCGGCGACGAGGAAGCGTGCGACGAGATCCGCGAGACCATCACCGAGATTGACCAGGAACTACGCGCCCTCGGCGTTCGGGGCCGGCTCGCCCCACTCGACCCCGGACCGCAGACCGTCCGACGGTCCACCCGACGTCGGCAGGACGCGCCGAACCTCCCGCGTCGTCCGGTGGAGGATCGCACCATCGGTCGAGTGTTCGGCGGGAAGTACCGGCCGTCGACGTTCCTCACGCTCACCCTCGACACCTACGGGCGGGTGGACAAGCACGGTGCCGCCCTCGACCCGGACAGCTACGACTACCGCCGGGCAGCGCGGGACGCGATCCACTTCCCGAAGCTGCTGGACCGGTTCTGGCAGAACACCCGCCGGTGTGTGGGCTGGGACGTGCAGTACTTCGGCACCGTCGAGCCACAGAAGCGCGGGGCACCGCACTTCCACGCCGCCATCCGCGGCACCATCCCCCGCTCCGAACTCCGCGCGATCACGGCCGCGACCTATCACCAGGTGTGGTGGCCGCCCCACGACGAGATCGTCTACACCGGTGATGCGCTGCCGCGCTGGGACAACCACCACAAAGCCTTCGTCGACCCCGACACCCGCGCACCACTGCCGACGTGGGACGAGGCCACCGACCCCGACACACTCACCACGCCCGCGCACACGGTGGTGTTCGGGCCGCAGGTCCACGTCAAGGGCATCCTCGGCGGCTCCGAGGAAGCCGGACGACATATCGGCTACCTGACCAAATACCTCACCAAGTCCGTCGGACAGGCCGCCGGCCTCGACGAATCAGCGACCTCCCGCCAGCGCGAGCACGCCCGCCGTCTGGCCGCCGAGCTGGCCGTCACGCCGTGCTCGCCGCGCTGCCCGATCTGGCTGCTCTACGGGATCGAGCCCAAGAGCGCCCGCCCCGGGACGGTGCCCGGGCATTGCAAGGGCAAAGCACACAAGCCCGAGCACCTCGGCATCGCCGGACGCCGCGTCCTGGTCTCCCGCAAGTGGTCCAACAAGAGCCTCAGCGACCACCGCACCGAGCGGACGGCATTCGTTCGGCAACTGCTCGACCGCGCTGGGGTCAAGCCCGCCTACGCCGTCGACGACGGGCCGTTCACCTGGGAAACCACCGGCCCCGGCGACACCGACGTCCCACCCCGCACGGTCCTGCTCCTGCACGCGATCAACCAACGCTCACGGTGGCGCGCCGACTACGACGCCGCCGTCCTGGCCACCAGCGACGGACCACCCGACGATCGTTCGGCAACCGAGGGAGCAGCGGCATGATGCAGAAGATCGACCGCGACGAACTGCTCAGCGTTCGCCAGGTCCTCGAACTGCTCGGTGGAGTCTCGCGGGACACGTTCTACGAGTGGCGGGAGAAGAAGGCCGCGCCGCCCTGCTTCCGGCTCCCGAACGGCCACCTACGCATCCGGAGGGGTGACCTGCTCGACTGGTTGGAGGGTCTACGTGAGCATGGGCGAGCCGCATGACGGCTACCTACCGGGTCAACATCTGGACCGTCGTCACGCACGCAGGTCGACGTCGCTACGGAGTCCGGTGGAAGACCGATAACCGCGAACACTCGGAGTGGTACGCCACCAAGCGTCTCGCCGAGTCGTTCCGCTCGGACCTCCTGCGGGCTCAGCGCGTCGGAGAGGCATTCGAGACCGCCAGCGGCCTCCCGGTCTCGCTGGCCCGGCAGCGCAACTCCCGCACGCTGCTGGAGGTCGCGACGGCGTATGTGGACTGGCTGTGGACGAGCGACGCCCCGCCCAATACCCGCAAGGGCGCCGTTACGAACCTCGCGGCCGCCGTCCCGCTGTTCGTTCGGCAACTCGACCACGCCCCGGACCGCGACGTCGCCCAACGGCTCCTGTCGACCCGCCTGCTGCCCGTTCCGCAACGCCGGATCGAACTGTCGCCCGCGGATCGGGCCGCCGCGAGCTGGCTGACCCGCGCTTCCCGACCGATCAACGATCTGGCTGACGAGATCGCGGCATCGGAGCTGCTGCTCGGGCTCGGGAAATCGGTCACCGGCCGCTCCGTGACGACGTCGACGTGGGACAAGCGTCGGGCCGTCCTGCATCGGGCCATGGAGTTCGCCCGCGCCTCGGGCTGGATCGACACGAACCCGCTCACCGGCCGTCGACACCTCGCCCGGCACACCGGCCCGCAGGTCGTGGACCCGCGTGTCGTAATCAACCCAGCTCAGGCGCGGCAGCTCCTCGCGGCCGTCACCTACGTGCAGGGCCGGCGCCGGCGCGATTCGAACCGAGGCGCCCGCCTGCATGCGTTCTTCGCCTGCCTCTACTACGGCGGCCTGCGCCCCGGTGAGGCACAGAACCTCCGGACGACGGACCTCGACCTCCCGTCCGACGGTTGGGGTCGGCTTCTGCTCGCCGGATCGCGCACCGAGGTCAGTGCCTCCTACTACGCCCCGCCCGGTGCCCGGCACCAGGACCGCCCGCTGAAACGTCGCAGCGCCGAGGAGGTCCGCCCGGTCCCGATCCCGCCGGACCTCGTAACGATCCTCCGTGATCACGTCGCGGAGTTCCCGCCGGCGCCGGACGGCCGGCTGTTCGTGGCGACCGAGAGCGGCGGGAGCATCCCGTGGTCGGTGTACTCCCGGATCTGGGCCGACGCCCGCACCATTGGTCTGAGCCCCGTGCAGGAGGCGTCACCGCTCGCGCGCCGCCCCTACGACCTGCGCCACGCTGCGCTGTCGAGCTGGCTCGCCGCCGGGGTCCCACCGACGGAGGTCGCGGGCCGGGCGGGCAACTCGGTGAAGGTGCTCCTCACCGTCTATGCCAAGTGCCTTGCCGACCAACAGTCCACCTACAACGAGCGGATCTCCGGACTACTCGACTCATGATCCGATCGACAGTCCAGAGTGGAGTCGAGCGACCATGATCATTCCGTACATGTCCCGTAGACACCGCCGCACGACCCCGTACCGCCCCGCACCCTCACCGACGAAAGGACGGCGCCGTCCCCGCGAATTCGCAGGTCACGACGCCGTCCCGGCTCGTCAGGAAGGTCAGGGCGAGACCGTCTCCCGGGCCCGCAGGTCCTTGCGCAGGATCTTGCCCGACGCCGACTTCGGGATCTGGTCGATGAACTCGACGACCCGGACCTTCTTGTGCGGGGCGACACGCTCGGCGACGAACGCCATGACCTCGTCCTCGGTCAGGTCCGACCCGGCGGCCTGCGTGACCACGAACGCCTTCGGGACCTCCTCACCGTCGGCGTCCTTGACGCCGATGACGGCGGTGTCGGCGATCTTGTCGTGGGTCAGCAGCAGGGCCTCCAGCTCGGCAGGCGGCACCTGGTAGCCCTTGTACTTGATCAGTTCCTTGACCCGGTCGACGATCGAGTAGACGCCCTCGTCGTCGATCACGGCGATGTCGCCGGTGTGCAGGTAACCCTCGGCGTCCTTGGTGGCGTCGGTGGCGTCGGAGTTGTTCAGGTACCCGACCATGATGTTCGGGCCCTTCATCCACAGCTCCCCACGCTCGCCGACGCCGACCTCCCGGCCGGTCTCCGGATCGACCAGCTTGCACTCCATGTTCGGGATCGCGAAGCCGGACGAGTTGAGGTCGAGGTCGCCGCGGTCGTCGGGCATGCAGTGACTGACCGGGGACGACTCGGTCATCCCGTAGCCCTGCAGCACGGTGCAGTCCAACCGCTGCGCGACGGCCCGGCCGAGCTCGCCGTCCAGCGGCGCGGCACCGGAGAAGACCGTCTTGACGCAGGACAGGTCGTACTGGTCGACCATCGGGTGCTTGGCCAGCGCCACCGCGACCGGCGGGGCGATGTAGAGCCGGTCGACCTCGTAGCGCTGCGTGATCGTCAGGAACTGCTCGAGATCGAACTTGGGCATCGTGACGACCGTGGCCCGGGCGTGCAGGCCCTGGTTCATCATGACCGTCATGCCGTAGATGTGGAAGAACGGCAGGAACGCCATGATCTTGGTCTGGTCGGTGACGTCACCCATCGCCTCGATCTGGAGCAGGTTCGCGACCAGGTTGCGGTGGGTGAGGATGACGCCCTTGGCCAGGCCCGTGGTCCCCGAGGAGTAGGGCAGCACCGCGGTGTCGGTCGCGGTCGTCGTCAGCTCGGGGGCGGGCGCGCCGGAGGAGGCGAGGTCGGCCAGCGAGTCGTGTCCCTCGGTCCGGTCGATGGTCAGCACGACGTCCTCGGAGAGCCCCGCCTCCTTCGCGCCGGGCAACGCGCGGTCCAGGAACGGCGAGACGGTGATGAGCATCTTCGCGCCGGAGTCGCGCAGCTGGTGGGCCAGCTCGCCTGCGGTGTACATCGAGTTCGCACTGGTCACGATGCCGTTCGCGCGCAGGACGCCGTGGAACAGCGCGGCCCACTGCGGCATGTTCGGCGCGAACAGGGCGACGACGTCGCCCTTGCCGATCCCGCGGGCGGCGAGCCCACCGGCGATCTTCTCGATCAGGCCGTGGAGCTCGGTGTAGGTGAACTGGTCGCCGGTCGTCCCGTCCAGGATCGCCGGCGCGTCGGCACGGTCACCGAACCCGTCGGCGAACAGGAACTCGGTCAGCGAGACGTCGGGGATCTCGACGTCCGGGTACGGGCTGCGCATCGACACGGCTTCGCTCCTTCGCGACGTCCATCGGGGGGGCCGGGCGGCTCGGGGTCCGCCCGGGTCGGGTTCATCGTAGGCACAGCCGGGCACCGGTTGCCGCACTGCGGGGCGAGAAGTTACCCGCGAGTCACGAGAACAGGTGCTCGAACGCCGTCAGGTTCGCGGTCGACTCGCCGCGCTCGGTCCGCCACGCGTACTCGCGCCGGATCGAGGACGCGAACCCCAGCTCCAGGAAGGTGTTGAAGTCGCCGTCGGCGGCCTCCAGGACCTGGCCGAGCAGCCGGTCCACCTCGTCCGCGGTGACCGCGTGCCGGGGGACCCGGCCGACCAGGTGGATGTCGCCGACCCGGTCCAGCGCGTAGTGCACGCCGTAGAGCTTCGCGTTGCGCAGCAACATGAACCGGTAGACGCCCTCGCGGTTCTCGTCCGGCCGGCGGCAGACGAACGCCTGCACGGCCATCGTCTGCTCGCGCACGATCAGCCAGGTCTGGGTCTGCAGCCGGGCCTCGCCGGGCAACGTGACCAGCCACTGGCCGGATCCACGATGGACGTGGTCGACCTCGGCCCCGCGCAGTGCGCCACCGATCACGTCGTCCAGATCCTGCGCGGTCATCGGGCCTCCCGTGCCCGTGCGCGGAACTCCGCCCGGGCCTCGTCGTAGGCGCCCAGCAGGGCGTCGGTCGTGCGGTCCCAGGAGAACCGTTGCGCGTGCGTCGCCGCGACGCCGGCCATCCGCTGCCGGCGGGCCGGGTCGAACGCCAGCTCGCCCAGCGCGTCGGCCCAGTCGGAGATGTCGTGCCCGGTCACCAGCAGTCCGGACCGGCCCTCGGCGACGGCGACCGGCAGGCCGCCGACCCGGGTCGCGACCACCGGCGTCCCGCAGGCCTGGGCCTCCAGGGCGACCAGCCCGAACGACTCGTTGTGGCTGGGCACGGCGACGACGTCGGCCGCCCGGTAGACGGTGACCAGCTCGTCCCCGCCGCGCGGTGGCAGGAACCGGACCACGTCGGCGATGCCCAGCCCGGCGGCCAGCTCCTGCAACGACGTCGGCTCGGCCAGCCCGGAGCCGGACGGTCCACCGGCGACCAGCACCACCAGCCGCTCACGCAGCGACGGGCTGCGGCCCAGCAGCTCGGCGGCGGCCCGCAGCAGCACGTCCGGCGCCTTCAGCGGCTGGATCCGGCCGACGAAGGCGAGCACGACGGCGTCGTCCGGCAGCCCGAGCGCGGCGCGGGCCGCCGCCCGGTCGCCGGGCCGGAAGCGGTCGGTGTCCACCCCGGGTGGGATGGTGACGGTGCGGCGCGGGTCGGCGTCGTAGAGGTCGATCAGCTGCTTGGCCTCGCTCTCGGTGTTCGCGACCAGCCGGTCGGCCTCGGAGACGACCTGGTCCTCACCGATCACGCGGACCCGCGGCTCCGGGGTGTCCCCGGCGGCCAGCGCGGCGTTCTTGACCCTGGCCAGGGTGTGCGCGGAGTGCACCAGCGGTACCCCCCAGCGGTCCCGGGCCAGCCAGCCGACCTGACCGGACAGCCAGTAGTGCGAGTGCACGACGTCGTAGAAGCCCGGATCGTGCCGGGCCTCGGCCCGCAGCACACCTGCGGTGAAGGCGCACAGCTGGCTGGGCAGGTCGTCCTTGCCGAGCCCCTCGAACGGCCCGGCCGCCACGAAGCGCACGGTCGCGCCCGGCGCCAGCTCCACGGAGGGCGGCTGCTCGGACGACGTGGCCCGGGTGAAGATCTCCACCTCGACCCCGCGACGGGCCATCCGGATCGCGGTCTGCGCCACGTAGACGTTCATCCCGCCGGCGTCGCCGGTGCCGGGCTGCTCGGTCGGCGAGGTGTGCACCGACAGCACCGCGACCCGCCGCGGCAGGGTCGACGGGGTCGCCGGAAGGTCACCCGGGTCCGTGTCCGTCACGGGATCATCGTGGCACGCGCCGTCGCGGCGAGCGCGGCCACCAGCGCCCGCACCGGATCCGAGGCGTGCCAGCCACCGTCGGCCCCGGGCCAGGTCGGGACGGCTACCGGGCTCCCGGACCCGAGGTCCACGACGAGCCGGTCGTGCACGACGAGATCGCCGTCGGGCACCGGGACGCCGAGCGCCCGGCAGGCCAGCACGACCTCCGGAAGATCCGCCCACGGCACCGGGGACCCGGTCCCGCGGACCGTGCCGGCGAGCCGGTCGGACGCGAGCGGGAGGTCGAGCAGGTCGGCCAGCGTCGCCGGGTCGTCGCCGCCCGGGACCGCGGGCGACTCCCCGAGCGCGGGTAGCACCCACGGCTCGTCCAGCACCACCGCCCGCCCGACCGGGACCACCGCGCCGGTCAGGGTGCGCACCCGGTCCGGCGGGTCCAGGTCGTCGAGGTCCAGCTCGCCGGCGGCGACGGCGGCGGCCAGCGCGGTGTGCGCCGCCCCGGCGACCTCCCCGGTCACCGTGCGGTCCGGGTCGCCGAGCCGGTCCAGCAGCTCGGCGGCCTCGTCGGCGTCACCGGCGGCCGGCGCGGCACGGACCCCGATCGCGGCGAGCACGGTCTCGTCGGCATCCAGGCCGCCGTCGAGCTCGGGCACCGGGTCATAGAGCCCGGCCAGCGCGGACGCCGAGCGCAGCCGCCAGGTCGAGGGCAGCCGGCCGCCGATCCGGGCGTTGCGGGCCAGCCACCACGCGGTGTAGCCGGTGAGCATCGCGGCCCGGGTCCCCCGGTCCCCCGCCAGCAGCGCGAGCGCGGCGGGCCAGGCGTCGTCGGCGACCAGGTCCAGGTCCCGGACGGCGGGTCCCTCGTCGCCGTCGTAGGCCTCGGCGTCGTGCAGCACCTCGGGGTCGAACGGCACGACCGCGAAGCGGTCCAGGACCCCGGCCGCGACCAGGGCGTCCCGGCCGTACTCGAGCCACTCGTCGCCCAGCACGCCGACCGGGGCCTCCGGGTCGAGCAGTGGCGCGACGGCCGCGTCGGGCAGGACCAGCTCGTCGGCGCGGGCCGGGTGCCCCTCGTCGTCGGTGAGCGCGAGGGCACCCGCCCAGTCCGCCCGCTCCGCCGAGGGGGTGTCGAGCAGGGCGAGCACGGCCTCGGCCAGCGGCGCGGTGTCCAGGCCGGCCTCGGCGTCGTCCAGCGAGCGGGCGACGAGCTCGTGCAGGGCGGGCGCGGCGAGCAGGGCGTCCCGGTCGGCGTCGGCGGCGCCGAGCCGCCGCAGCAGCGGGTGCACCGCGTCCCGGTCGGCGATCCGCAGCTCCGGGATCGGCGGCGTGTCCGCGTCCGGCAGCAGGACACCGGCCGGGCCGGGGGCGAGGCGGCCGTCGGCGAGCGGGACGGGCAGCGCGCCGAGCTCGGCCGCCAGCCCGGGGACGGTGTCCACCGCGGGCGCGAGCAGCGTGTACAGCTCCCGCCACCACGGCGGCGGCGCGCTCACCCCGGTCAGCCGCCGCGCCAGCTCGGACGGGCCGACCCGCTCGACGGCCAGACCGGCGGGCGGCACCACCCCGGACCCGACGAGCCGGCCGAACGCCGGGTCCGCGGCCGCGAGCAGCTCCGGGAGCCCGTCGGCGCCGTCGCCGCCGAGATCCAGCGACTCCGCCCGGTCCGGCGCGAGCTCCGTCGGGGTTTCCGTGCCGGGCTCGGTGCCGGGTGCCGTGGGGGGCCCCGCGCCGGCCTCGTGTCCCGAGGGGCACCCTCGCCTCAGCGGGAGCCCCGAAGGTGCCCCTGGGGACGCGCCGGCACCGGGGTCGCCACCGGGATCGGCACCGGCTGCGGCGGGCAGCCACGGGGTGCGGGCCAGCTCCGTCGCGATCGCGTCGCGGAGCCGGCCGTCCAGCGGGGAGCGCGGGAAGCCGGGCTCGGGGACCAGGCCGGTGCGGTGCTCCGGCGGCACCGCCCGCACGAGCTCGACGTACGCCGACGCGGCCTGCTCGACCAGGGCGTCGGCGGCGGGGTCGTCGGCGCGGATCCGGCGGCGGTCCGGGTCCACCGGGAACGGGGCGAGCAGCCGGGCGGGCAGCGACAGCGCCTCCGCGCTCGCGGTGGGGGCGTGCAGCACCTCGCCCGCGTCGGCGCCGTACGGGGCCGGCCGGACCCCGTCGGCCGGTTCGTCACCGGAACCCGGACCGGCGCCGGCACCAGGACCGGCATCGGGATCGGGATGGGGAGCAGCACCGGAGGCGCCGGCACTCAGGGGCAGGGCCCAGCGGACCGGTCCGCGTGCGACGACCAGGAACTCCCGCGGCGCGTCCGGGCCGGTGATCCGGACCCGCCCGCCGGGCAGTTCGGTACGGGTCAGCTCGGTACGGGTTTCGGTGGGGAGAAGCCCGGTGCCTCCGGTCTCGACCCGCTCGAGCGCCGGCAGCGCCAGCAGCAGGTCCCCGCACGTCCGGACCAGCTCGGCGAGCAGGTCGGGGGCCGTAGCGGGACCGTCCGGGAGCAGCCGAACCTCGGTGGCGTAGCCGTCCGGGGGCGGTTCCTCGTCGGCCGGCCAGACCAGCCGCAGCGCGGGCACCCGCGGGTCCCGGGCGAGCTCGTCGGCGGCGGCACCGCCGAGCGCGGCCACCTCGGCCGCGGTGCGCTCCGCCGAGAAGGCGACGGCACCGGCCGCGGTCACCAGCCGCGGCGCCGAACAGACCGCGAGGACCGCCGCGAACCCGACGCCGAACCGGCCGGTGGCGCCGCCGACGTCACGTTTGGCCGACGCGCGCAACGCGGCCAGCGCGGCCACCCCGGCGGCGTCCAGCGGGGCGCCGGTGTTCGCGACGCGCAGCTCGCCGTCCCGGGCCTCGGCCCGGACCCGGCCGCGGACTCCCGCGGCAGCGCCCGTCGCCCCGGCCGCGACAGCGGCATCGGAGGCGTTCTGCAGCAGCTCGGCGACCCAGGTGTCGGCGTACCCGCCGCGGCGCAGGTCGTCCTCGGTGTTGACGTCCTCCCGGAACCGGGTCGGCGACGACGACCATGCCGCGAGGACACCGGCGCGCAGCGCGGCGGTATCGAAAGGGTCGTCCGCGCCGATCTGCGCGCCGCCGGCTCCGCTCAGTGCGAGCCGACCGGCTCGAGGTCCGCGCCGTCGTCGTAGACCAGCGCGGAGACGTGGACCGGAGAGCCGCCCGCCTCGACCACCGACGAGTGCGCGCCGCAGCCGAACCCGACGGCGACGACCTGGCCGTCCGCCGGCGACGAGCCGTTCGCGCAGACGCCGAACGCCCCGCGCAGCGCACCGGCCAGCGGGACGAGGAACCCGCAGGTGCCGCAGGACCCGGGCGCCGAGCGGGCCAGCTCGGCGCCCGGCCCGCGGTCGCCCTCCTGCCAGCGCTCGGCGGCGGCCGCACGGCCCTCGACCGAGAGCACGCGCTCCCGGCCCAGGCCGACCTCGCAGGCCACCTCCTCGACGGCCGGGTCGCCGGAGTCGACGTAGCCCGGCACCAGGCGCGGGTCGTCCGGCGCGGTCGGCAGCAGGTCGCCGGGCTTGAAGTCCTCCGGGCGGACGCGCTGGTCCCACGGCAGCCACGCCGGTGCGACGAGCGCGGTCGAACCGGGCAGCAGCACGGTCTCGGACACGGTGACCGGCTCGCCCTCGCCGGCACTGGCCAGCGTCACCGCCCAGCGCCAGCCGCGGTATCCGGGCAGCTCCGCGACGAACGAGTGGGTCAGCGACCCGTCGTCCTCGCCGGTGACGCCCAGGTGCGTCCCGACCGAGCCGGCGGCCGCGGCCTCGCCCAGCTCGCCGGCGGCCTCCTCGACGGCCGCGGCCATGGCGAGCTCGATCGCTCCGGGCAGCTGGGACGGGACCTGCGGTGGCGGTACGACCGCGGCGCCGCCGTCAGCGGTGTCCGCGCTGTTCTCGGGGCCGGTGTCCTCGCCAGTCACCTCACCAGTGTGCCACCCGGTCCCGGGCATCCTGGGCCGGTGCTCGTCCGCAGCGCCCGTGCTCGTTCCGCGAGCTTCTCCCGGCGCACCATGCTGCTGTTCCCGTTCGCGCTGGCCGTGACCGGGTGCGGGACCGCCGCGACCGCGCCGGTGACCGACACCGGCGACGTCCCGCTGATCCGTCCGCAGGTGCTCGCGGAGCTGCCGCACGACGCCACCGCCTTCACCCAGGGCCTGGAGCTGCGCGACGGGGTGCTGTACGAGGGCACCGGCCAGGTCGGGAGGTCCCGGATCCGGGCACTGGACCCGACGACCGGCGCGCTGCGTGCGGAGAGCCCGCTGCCGCCGTCCTACTTCGGCGAGGGGCTCACCGTGTCCGCGGCCGGGGACGCGATCTGGCAGCTGACCTGGACCGACGGCGTCGCGCTTGAATGGGACCGGGCATCGCTGAGCCTGCGCCGCGAGGTCCCGGTCGACGGCGAGGGCTGGGGCCTGTGCCTGCTCGGCGACGGGCGCATCACCCGCTCCGACGGCACCGACCGGCTGCGGTTCCACGAGCCGCGGGACCTGCGCGAGACGGGGTCGGTGCCGGTGACGCTGAACGGCACCCCGGTGCCCGAGCTGAACGAGCTGGAGTGCGTCGGCGACCGGGTGTGGGCGAACGTCTGGCGCACCGACCGGATCGTGCGGATCGACCCGGCCACCGGCGTGGTCGACCTGGTGGTGGACGCGACCGGCCTGCTCGACGACGAGCGCCGGCGCGATGCGGATGTGCTGAACGGCATCGCGCACGTCGCCGGCGACGAGTACCTGCTCACCGGGAAGTTGTGGCCGGCGATGTTCCGGGTGCGGCTGCCTGTGCCCGGAACCTGATCTCCCGTTCGCCGCGCCGCGGGCGGCCGGGGCCGCGGCGCCGCCGGACAGGTGACAGCGGCGCGAATCGTCCCGGGGAATCCGGGATCGTCGGTGCCGGTCGGCACAATGGACCCGTGAACCGCTCCGGCAACCCGTTCCGTCGCCGTCGTGCCCGCACGAGGGCCTCGCGGGCGTTCCGGGACGAGCACACCGAACCGGTCGCACGTCCGGACCCGCGGACCACCCCGGTCGCCTCGGACCCCACGTTGCGGGCGTCGCCGGGCGCCGGCACCGCGACCGACGAGCTGCCCCGCCCCGGCGCCGGGGAGACCGCCCGCCCGTCCGGGCCGCGCAAGCTGACCGTCACCCGGGTCGCGGCGCACCGCAGCCGGGAGCTGAGCGGCCGGGCGGTGGCGTTGTTCCGCCGGGCCGCGACCGCGGACGGGGCGGACCGCTCCGGCCTGACCGCGCTGACCTACGCCACGATGACCACCTACGCGCTGGACGCGGCGGTCGCGGTCGCGCTGGCGAACACGCTGTTCTTCGCGGCCGCGACGGCAGAGTCGAAGGCCAACGTGGCGCTCTACCTGGCGATCACGGTGGCGCCGTTCGCCCTGGTCGCGCCGGTGATCGGGCCGCTGCTGGACCGGTTGCAGCGAGGTCGGCGGATCGCGATGGCGGTGTCCTGCGTGGGGCGTTCGGGGCTGGCCGTGCTGCTGGTGTTCCACCTCGACAGCTGGGTCCTCTACCCGGCCGCGCTCGGGATCATGGTGCTGAGCAAGTCCTTCCTGGTGCTCAAGGCGGCCGTCACGCCGCGGGTACTGCCCTCGTCGATCACCCTGGCGACGACGAACTCCCGGCTGACCACGTTCGGCATGGCCGCGGGCGGGGCCGCCGGGGCGGTGGCCGCGGGGGCGGCTTTCGCGTTCGGCTCGCCCGGCGCGCTGTGGTGGGTGGCCGCGGTCGGCGTGCTCGGCACCGTGCTGTGCCTGCGGATCCCGCGCTGGGTGGAGTCGACGACGGGTGAGGTGTCGGCCGCGGTGCCCGCCGGGCGTCCCCGGGGCCGACGGCCGAAGGCGCCGGCGGGCCGGCCGGTGCTGGTCGCGCTGTGGGGCACCAGCGCGGTCCGCGCGCTGACCGGCTTCCTGACCCTGTTCGTGGCGTTCGTGGTGAAGGCCGGCACCGATCAGGCCCCCGGCGGCGACCCGGCGGGCCAGCTCTTCGTGATCGGCCTGGTCGGCGCGGCCGCCGGGGCCGGGCTCTTCCTGGGCAACGCCGTCGGGGCCCGCGCCCGGTTCGGCCGGGCCGAGCGGGTGGTGCTCGGCGCCGCCGTCGCGGCACTGCTGGCGGCCACCGCCGTGGCGGTGTTCCCGCTGGTCGCGGCGGCCGTCGTGGCGGCACTGGTGGCCTCCACGGCGAGTGCACTGGCCAAGGTCTGCCTGGACGCGGTCGTGCAACGGGACCTGCCCGAGCACGCCCGGGCGTCGGCGTTCGGGCGTTCGGAGACCGTGTTGCAGCTGGCGTGGGTGCTGGGCGGGGCGATCGGGGTGCTCGCCCCGCACGACACGTTCCGCACCGGGTTCGTGATCGTCGCCGTGGTGATCGCGGTGTTCGCGGCGCAGGCCGGGGCGATCCGCCGGGGCGGCACGCTGGTGCCCGGCCTGGGTGTGCGGTCGGCGCCCACCGGGGCGGCCGCCGCGACCGGAACCGGTCCGTAGGCTGGCCGACGTGATCACCCGCTCCCGACGGCCCGGACTGCTCGGGCTGCTCGCCGTGGTCGTCGTGCTCCTGGCCGGCTGTTCCGGCGGGTCCCGCCCCACCGTCACGTTCGACGTCGGCGGCGCCTCGCTGACGGCGGCACCGACCCAGTTGTGCGACAACCGGATGGAGGACTGCTCGGACGAGCCGAACGCCCGGGTCACCGCGGCCGTGCCGGCCGGCACCCCGATCCGGATCACCGTGCCGGAGGAGGTCTCCTCGGCACCGTGGCAGGTGGCCTACTCGTTCACCGACGCCGGCGGGAAGCGGGTCGACGCCCGCAGCGAGATCGCCACCGCCGGCAGCCGCACCGACTACACCCTCACCCTGCCCACCCCGCAGGACCGCCTGGTCACCGCCCAGGTGCAGGTGTTCGGCCCGGCCCCGGCGATCGACCCGGAGAGCCAGCAGATCGAGTTCCCGGTCCGCGCCACCTGGGTCCTCGTCGCCGAGTAGTCCCGCGCCCCTACCACCACGCACCCCGGCCACCACCCGCGCCGGGGGGCCATCACGTCGCCGGCGGGCCGGTGGCCTGCGCACGACGGCTCCACAACGCGCCGGTGGGGGCCAGCTGCTCGTCGGAGGCCGCCAGGGCGCCGCGGTCCCAGGTGGACGAGGTGAGCAGCAGTTCGTCGGCGCCGGTGCGGACGATCAGGTCGTCCAGTCGTGCGGCGACGTCGTCGGCGTCGCCGGTGATCGTGCGGGCCAGCGCGGCCTCGACGGTCCCGCGTTGCCGGCCGGACATCCAGCGGCCCGGGTCCGGGGGCTCCAGCGGCGGGAACTCGCCGGTCGTCCGCGCCGCGGCCAGTGCCCACGCCTCGGGCAGCGCCAGCTCCGGGCCGCCGACCAGGACGTCCGCCGACACCACCAGGTACCCGCCGTCCCCGGCCCGGGAGCGGTAGCGGTCCAGCGCGGCCCGGTCGTCGAGCAGCCGCCCGCCGACGACCGCGGGCAGCCCCAGCTCGCCGGCGATCTCCAGCCCGGCGCCGGTGGCCAGCAGGAACAGCGGCACCGGAGCGTCCAACCGGGGTCGGGCGGTGACCGGGCCGGTGCCGTCCAGGAAGGACCGCAGCTCGTCGAGGTCGGCGCGGAAGGCGTCGTCGTCGGTACCGGCGGCGCGCAGCGCGCGGCGGACCGGCGCGGTGAAGCCGGGCGTGCGGCCGATCCCGAGATCGACCCGGCCCGGGTGCAGCGCGGCGAGCATCGCCACCTGCTCGGCGACGACGAGCGGCTGGTGGTTGGGGAGCATGACCCCGCCGGACCCGACCCGGATCCGCTCGGTGGCCCCCGCGACGGACGCCATCAGGACCGGCGGGCTGCCGCCCGCGATCCCCGGCACGGCGTGATGCTCGGCCACCCAGAACCGGTGGTAGCCGAGCGCCTCGGCGCGGCGGGCCCGGTCGAGCGTGTGCCGCAGCGCCGCCGAGTCGGGCTCCCCGGCCCGGGTCCGTGACCGATCCAGCAACGACACCCGCACGCCCGGCACAACGCCCCGCGCCCCGCCCGCATTTCGCACCACGGCGCCACAACGGGGTCCGGGCCTGGGGCGGGGGGTGTCAGCCGTCCAGGTCGCGGGCTACTGCGCGGACGACGTCGGCGGCGAGCTTGCAGGTCTTGCGGTCCGGGTAGCGGCCGTGGCGCAGGCTCGGCTGCACCTTGGCGTCGAGCAACCGCATCATGTCCTCGATGAGCCCGTGCAGCTCCTCGGCGGGCCGTCGGGTGTTCTCCACGGCGGAGGCCTGCTTCTCGACCACGCGGACGGACAGCGCCTGCGGGCCGCGCCGGCCCTCGGCCATCCCGAACTCGACCCGCTGGCCGGACTTCAGCGCCTCCACGCCCGAGGGCAGCGCAGCCTTGCGGACGTAGACGTCCTCGCCGCCGTCCTGGGAGAGGAAGCCGAAGCCCTTCTCCGCGTCGTACCACTTCACCCTGCCGGTGGGCACCGTGCTCCTCGATTCCTGCGTTGCTGCACGACAAACGCGCCCGTTGGCCGGAGACCACCCGGGCGCGCCGACACCACACTAGCGCCGGAGCGCCCCGGTGCGCACTGCCGATCCGGGTGGCCGGGGCGCCCGGCGGCCCGATCAGGTGTTGCGCGCGCCGGCCGCCTCGCCGAGGTGCAGCAGGTCGACCGACTTCTCCCGCATCTCGACCTTGCGGACCTTGCCGGTGACCGTCATCGGGAACTCCTCCACGATCACCACGTAACGCGGGATCTTGTAGTGCGCGAGCCGTCCGGTGGCGAACTCTCGCAGCGTCTCCGCGGTCATCTCCGGGGCGCCCTCGCGCAGCTGCACCCAGGCGCACAGCTCCTCGCCGTAGCGGGCATCCGGGACGCCGACCACCTGGGCGTCGAGGACGTCCGGGTGGGTGTAGAGGAACTCCTCGATCTCGCGCGGGTACACGTTCTCGCCGCCGCGGATGACCATGTCCTTGATCCGGCCGGTGATGTTGACGTAGCCCTCGTCGTCCATCACGGCCAGGTCGCCGGTGTGCATCCAGCGGGCCCTGTCGATCACCTCGGCGGTCTTCTCCGGCTGGTCCCAGTACCCGAGCATCACCGAGTAGCCGCGGGTGCACAGCTCACCGGGCTCGCCGCGCGGGACGGTCCGGCCGTCCTCCGGATCGACGACCTTGACCTCCAGGTGCGGATGCACCCGGCCGACCGTGGAGACGCGGCGGTCCAGCGAGTCGTCGGCGCGGGTCTGGGTGGAGACCGGGGAGGTCTCGGTCATGCCGTAGCAGATGGTCACCTCGCCCATCCCCATCCGCTCGACGACCTGCTTCATCACCTCGACCGGGCACGGCGACCCGGCCATGATCCCGGTGCGCAGGCTGGACAGGTCGTAGGAGGAGAACTCCGGGTCGTTGAGCTCGGCGATGAACATCGTCGGGACGCCGTAGAGCGACGTGCACCGCTCCTGCGCGACGGCCTGCAACGTCGCCTTCGGGTCGAAGCCCTGGGCCGGGATGACCATCGTCGCGCCGTTGGTGGTGCAGCCCAGGTTGCCCATGACCATGCCGAAGCAGTGGTAGAAGGGCACCGGGATGGCGACCCGGTCGTTCTCGGTGTAGCCGCAGAGCCGGCCGACGTAGTAGCCGTTGTTGAGGATGTTGTGGTGCGACAGCGTCGCGCCCTTCGGGAACCCGGTCGTCCCGGACGTGTACTGGATGTTGATCGGGTCGTCGGCGGTGAGCCCGGCCTGGATCTCCGAGAGCCGGATCCGGTCGGTGGCCTTGCCGCCGTCGGCGACCACGTTCCAGTCGTCCGAACCGATGATCAGGACGCGTTCCAGGTCCGGGCAGTTCCCGCGCACCTCGGAGATCATCTGCTCGTAGTCCGAGGTCTTGAACGCACTCGCCGCGACCAGCGTCGAGACGCCGGCCTGCCGGAGCACGAACTCCAGCTCGTGCGTCCGGTAGGACGGGTTGATGTTGACCAGGATGACGCCGAGCTTCGCGGTCGCGTACTGGGTCAGCGTCCACTCGGCCATGTTCGGAGCCCAGATCCCGAGCCGGTCCCCGGTCCGCACGCCGGCGTCGAGCAGCCCGCAGGCCAGCTTGTCGACGGCCTCGCGCAGCTGGTTGTAGGTCCAGCGCCGCCCGGTCCCGACCTCGACCAGCGCGTCGACGTCCGGGAACGCCGATGCGGTCCGGTCGAAGTTGTCCCCGATGGTGTCCCCGAGCAGCGGGGTGTCCGAGACCCCGGAGGCGTACGACGGAACGGCTGGGGTGCCTGCGGCGGGGGCGGAGGTCACGACGTTGTTCTCCTCGGCGGTACGACGGCGATCGACGTCACATCCTGTCCCGCAGCTCCCGATCTGCCAACCTCCCGGACGGGTCAGGACGCGGGTCAGGACGCGGGTCAGGACGCGCGTCAGGACGACGACAGCGACCGGCCCGCCCGCTTCCCCGACTCCGCGACTCGGGTCGCACCCTTGCGTGCGCCCTCCGCGGCCCGGCGCAGCGGCCGCGGAGACGGCTCCGGCCACGGCCCGACGGGGACGAGCACCCGTTCCTCGGGGGCGAAACCGGCCGGGTAGCCGGGCACCCGCCAGGTGCCGGCCGGGGCGGCCGGCGGCAGCCACTCCGGGCGCCACATCCCGAGCGCCAGTGCCAGGTCCTCCAGGTAGGGCCGCAGCTCGGGGGTCGGCGCGGTGCGCAGGTGCTCGGCCCACAGCCGCACCCGCAGGTCGCGGACCCGGGTGCCGGTGGTGACCAGCACGGTGTTCAGCTCGGTGTCGGTGCCGCGCATCGAGCGGGAGAAGAAGTTCGCCGACCCGACGGCGGCGAACACGTCGTCGACGAGCGTCAGCTTGGTGTGCACCGTGAGGTCCTCGATCCGGTGCATGATCACGTTGCCGCGGTCGGCGGGGGCCAGCTGGTCGATCACACCGCGCTGGACGTCTCCGGTGACCCGGCGGCGGAACTTGTTCACGCCGCCCTCGGTCGGGTCCCGGCGGCCGGAGCAGACCAGCACCACCTTCACCCCGCGGGCGGCCGCGTCCCGCAGCAGCCCGTAGAGCCGGAACGCCCGGCGCCCGCCCGGGACCTCGAAGAAGTACTGGTCCTCCAGGTAGATGTAGTGCTCGGCACCCCGGATGGCCGCCGTCAGCGCGTGGAACACCTCCTGGACGCCGTATCGGGGCAACGTCGTCCAGTGCCGCCGGTAGAGCGTTCCGAAATGGTCGATCTTCCACGGGCGGAACGACCGCAGAACCTGCACCGCGGTCCCCGGCGCGTGCTGCGGCGGCGCCGGCGGGGCGGGCGGCAGCCCCGGCGGGTACGGCTCCGGGTTCATCTCCACCCACTGCTTCCCGGACGTCCACGGCACCGGTGCCGCGAGGAACCTGCGCGGCGGCAGCGACGCGGCCTCCGCCCAGCGTCCGCGGTAGACCTCCCAGACCCGGGCCGCGGCCGGGCCGCGCAGCCGGACGGCGCCGTCATGCCAGCCCCAGCGTTCGTCGCCGACCGCGAGCCGGTCGTGCGGCTCGGCGTCGTAGCGGTTCGCCGAGAGGTCCAGACCTCCGACGAACGCGGTCAGCTCACCCCCCACGTGCGCCAGGACGATCTTCTGGTGGTGGCAGCCGATGCCCGAGCCGGACCAGTCGAGCAGCACCCGGCCACGCAGCTCCGGACGCTCCCGCAACGCCAGCGCGGCGAACGCGTTGGCCCGGAACGGCCCGATCGCGACCCCGGGCACCGAGCCGGAGAACACCGCCGCGGTGAGCAGCACCCGCACGTCGACGCCGTCACCGGCCAGCCGGGCGAGCCGGTCCGCGAGCGGCTCGTAGCCGTCCTCACCGGGCTCGCGTCCGGTCAGGTCCATGTCCGGTTCCAGGTTCAGGCCGGCGATCAGGACGCTGTCGCCGGGGCCGGCCCGGTCCAGCAGCGCGCGCAGCTCCGCGAAGTACGCGACGCCGTCCACGATCGGGACCCACTCGGTGTCCTCGCGGAACGTCGGGCAGTCCGCGGTCCCCGGCACCAGGTAGCGGTCCGTGAGCGCGTCCAGGGCGGTACCGGCCATGATCGGACGGTATCCGGTGTCACAGCCCGCCGGTCTGCAGCAGCCGGTTCGGCGTACCGCCGGTGCCGCCACCGTCGATCTTCCCGCCGGCCGCGTTGTCCAGGATCCACCGCTTCAGGGGCGCGGCCGGGGTGTCGCCGCGGGCCTGCTTGTAGAGCGCGGCCACCCCGGCCGCGAACGGGGCCGCCATCGACGTCCCGCTGTAGGACGCGGTGCCCCCGCCCGGCACGGTCGACACGATCCGGGACCCGGGCGCGTAGAGCGCGACGCACCGACCGGTCGAGGAGTTCGAGGCGCGCCGGTCCTCGATCGTGGAGTTCGCGACGACCAGCACGCCGCCGACCGCACGGGGCAGCGCGGTGCAGTCGTCGCCGCCGGTGTTGCCCGCCGACGACGTGGCGAACACCCCGGCGTCGATCATCCGCTGGACGGCCTGCTCCAGGATCGGCGAGTCGCCGTAGCTCCAGGACATCACGGACACGGCGGGGCCCTGCTTGTTCTTGACCACCCAGTCGATCCCGGCCAGCAGCGACGACAGCGTCCCGGTCCCCTGGCAGTCGAGCACCTTCACCCCGCGCACCCGGGCGCCGGGCGCGACGCCGTAGGTGGCCGACGCGGCGATCCCGCCGACCACGGTGCCGTGCCCGTCACAGTCCTCGTTCCGGTCGTCGATCGTGTTCGTCTCCAGCCGGGCCCGCCCGCCGAAGTCCGGGTGGCTCGCGTCGATGCCGGTGTCCAGCACGAACACGTCGACCCCGGCGCCGTCCGCGCTGTGCCGGTAGCGCCCGTCGAGCGGCAGGTCCGGCTGGTCGATCCGGTCCAGGCCCCAGTTGCCGGGCTCCTGCTCGGCGGTCGCCGAGTCCCGGGCGTCCTGGTGGGTGGCCTGCGGGTCAAGCGGGGTGATCGTCCGGTCCTCCTCCACCCCGACGACGCCGGGCCGGGTGCGCAGCGCGGCGGCCTGGCCGGGGGCGAGCTCGGCGGCGAAGCCGTGTACCGCGGTGTCGAAGGTGACCGTGGGCTCCGCGCCGACCGACTCCGCGGCGGCCCGGGTCTGGCCCGCCGTCGCGGTCTGCACCAGGTACCCGGTGGGCGCGCCGGGCGCGCTCTCCGCCGCCTGCGCGGTGGGTGCCAGGGGGACACCGAGCGCCAGCGTCAGGACACCGGCGGCAACCGTCATCGCGGCGCGGGAACGGAGGAGGCTCACGGACGGCGACGGTATGCGGGTGTGACGCCTGGTGCGAGAGACACGATGGTGGCTCGGGTGACATATGGGACCGATGGGGTGACAGAGCGTTTCGGGCCTTGTCCGCCGGGCACGAACGGAGGGGGGATCAGGAGAGCCGGCCGTGCACGGCGACCTCGGTCGCCTTCACCGCGAACCACACCTCGTGCCCCGGCTCGACCGCCAGCTCGGCGATCGCGGCCGGGGTGACGTCCGCGGCCAGCCCCTCCACCCAGTCCGGACCGTCGTCGGCCTTCCCGGCCCGCAGCCGGACGGTGTCGCCGCGCGGTTCCAGTGCGGCCACCCGGACCGGGAACACGTTGCGCGGGCTGCCCTCGGGACGGCGTGCGTGCACCGACACCGCGGACGGCGGGAACACCGCGACCGCGGGCTCGCCGGGCGCCACCTCGACGGCGTGCCCGTACAGCTCGACGCCGTCGGCGGTGCGCACCCCGCCGCCGGGGGCGGCGACGCCGGGGACCAGGTCCAGCCCGGCGATCCGGGCGGAGAACGCGCTGCGCGGACGGGCCAGCACCTCCCGTGCCGGTCCCTGCTCGACGACCCGACCGCGCTCCAGCACGATCACCCGGTCGGCGAGCACGAGGGCGTCCAGCGCGTCGTGGGTGACCAGCAGCGCGGTCTGCTTGCCGTCGGCGATCACCCGGCGGAGCAGGCTGCGCATCGCCGGGGTGGCGTCCACGTCGAGCGCGGCGAGCGGCTCGTCGAGCAGCAGCAGTCCGGGCTGCGGGGCCAGCGCGCGGGCCAGCGCCACCCGCTGCTGCTGGCCACCGGAGAGCTGCGACGGCCTGCGCCCGGCCAGCGCGCCGACGCCTACCTCGTCCAGCAGCGTGCGGGCGCGGTCCTCGGCCGCGGCCCTCGGGGTGCCCCGGGCCCGCGGGCCGAAGGCCACGTTGGCCAGCGCGCTCAGGTGCGGGAACAGCAGCGGTTCCTGCGCGAGCAGGCCCACCCCGCGCCGGTGCGGAACGGTGAACGCCCCGGCCCCGGTGTCGAGCAGGGTGCGCCCGCCGACCGTCAGGCGTCCGGAGTCCGGGCGCAGCAACCCCGACAGGATCCCGAGCAGGGTGGACTTGCCGGCCCCGTTCGGGCCGAGCACGGCGAGCACCTCGCCGGGCGCCACGGCCAGGTCCAGCTCGAGGCCGAAGCCGTCGCGGTGCAGGGCGGCGGTGAGCTGCACGCCGCCGTCCGGAGCGGCGACGGCGGGGCCGGGGTCGTGGCTCATCCGCGGCCGTCCACACCGCGCGGCCGGCCGACGATGATCACGATCAGGGCCACCACGACGAGCAGCAACGACAGCGCCACCGCGCCCGCGGTGTCGGTCTCCCCCTGCAGGTAGACCAGCAGCGGCAGGGTCCGGGTGGTGCCCTGCAGGCTCCCGGCGAACGCGATGGTCGCGCCGAACTCGCCCATGCAGCGGGCGAAGGCCAGCACCAGCCCGGACATCAGGCCGGGCAGCACCAGCGGCACCGTCACCCGGCGGAACGCGAGCGCGGGCGAGGCACCGAGGGTGGCGGCGGTGGCCTCGTAGCGCTCACCCGCGGTACGCAGGGCCCCCTCCAGGGACACGATGAGGAACGGCATCGCCACGAACGTCTGGGCCAGGACCACCGCGGCCGTGGAGAACGGCAGGAAGATCCCGAACGCCAGGTCCAGCCCCTGCCCGACGAGCCCGTTGCTGCCGAGCAGGAACAGCAGCGCGAGCCCGCCGACGACCGGTGGCAGCACCAGCGGCAGCAGCACGACCGAGCGGATCGCCCGCAGCAGCCGCGGCGCCCGGTTGAGCCGGCCGCGGGCCAGCACCACCGCCAGCGGCCCGCCGAACAGCAGGCACAGCACGGTCGAGGTGGCCGCGGTGAGCAGCGAGAGCCGCAGCGCGTCCAGCGCGGCGTCGCTGGTCAGCAGCGCGGGCATCGCCGACCAGTCGGCCTCCCAGAGCAGGCCGAGGACCGGCAGCGCGATCAGCAGGAAGCCGATCCCGGCCGGGACCCACATCCACACGGGCAGGCCGACCCCGGTCCCGTGCCGGTCGGCGGCGCGGTCCCGGCGGGCGGCCGGCGCGTCGACGTCCGGGCCGGGGCCGGCCTGCGTCGTGGTCACGGCGTGCCGAAGCCCGCCGCGGTGAGGACCTGCTTGCCCTGCTCACCGGTCACGAACTGCACCCACTTCTGTGCCAGCTCGGCGTTCGACGCGTTCGTCAGCGTCGCGATCGGGTAGTTGTTCACCGCCTGGCCGGACTGCGGGAAGTCGACGCCCTGCACCTGCCCGTCGGCCGCCGTCACGTCGGTCTTGTAGACCAGCCCGGCGTCGGCGTTGCCGGTGGTGACCTTGTTCAGCACCGACTTGACGTCCTGCTCCTCGGACACCGGCGCGAGCTGGACCCCGGCGGCCTGCTCGACCTTCTCGGCCGCCGACCCGCACGGCACCTGCGGTGCGCACACCACGGTGCGCAGGTCCGGGTTCGTCAGGTCCTGCAGCGACGCGATCCGCCTCGGGTTCTGCGGCGCGGTGGCGATCTGCAGGGTGTTCGTGGCGAAGACCACCGGCTCGCCCCGGGCGTTGCCCGGCTCGGTCACCTTCGTCATGTTGCTCTCGTTGGCCGAGGCGAACACGTCCGCCGGCGCCCCCTGGTTGATCTGCTGGGCCAGTGCCGAGGAGCCGGCGAAGTTGAGCGTGACGTCGGTGCCCGGGTTGGCCTGCTCGAACCGCTTCTCCAGCTCACCGAAGGTGTCGGTGAGCGAGGCCGCGGCGAACACCGTCAGCGTCTGCGGCTGCCCGCCGCCGGCCTGCGGGTCCTGGCCGCCGCCACCCCCGCATCCGGCCAGCAGCGCCAGCGCGGTCACGGTCGTCGCGGCGCCCGCGACGCGGCGGACGGATCGGGTCCTCACAGGTGCCCTCCCGGGGTCTCGACGACGACGTTCGTCGACTTGATCACTGCCACCGCCAGCGCTCCGGGCTCCAGCCCCAGGTCGCGCACGGCCTCGCTGCTCATCAGCGAGACCACGCGGTGCGGTCCGCACTGCATCTCCACCTGGGCCATCACGGTGTCGGCGACGACCGAGGTGACCAGCCCGACCATCCGGTTGCGGGCCGAGCGCTGGACGACCGAGGGATCCGGCGGGGTGCTGGCGTGCTCCCGGGCGAACCCGGCGAGCGCGGCCCCGTCGATGACCTTGCGGTTCGACGCGTCGGCCTGCACCGGCAGGGTGCCGGCGTCCACCCAGCGGCGGACCGTGTCGTCGCTGACACCCAGCAGCCGGGCGGCCTCGGAGATCCTGAAGTGCGGCACGACGCGGATCCTATGATCGCTCGTGCGGAGACGCCACGTCGGATCGCCCGCAGTTCCGGTCGATCACGCAGTGCCGGGCCGGTGCGCCGTGTGATCTCATCGCCGCGTGGACTTCGCACCCAGCGCCGTGGCGACCGACTACACCGCACGCATGCGCGCCCTCCTCGACGAGAAGATCCTTCCGGCCGAGACGGAGTACGACGCGTTCCGCGCCGAGCGGCGCGGGACGCCGCAGGAGTGGGACCTGCCCCCGGTCGTCGAGACCCTCAAGGCGGAGGCTCGCGAGCGCGGGCTCTGGAACCTGTTCCTGCCCGCGATCTCCGGGCTGTCGAACCTGGAGTACGCCCCGGTCGCGGAGGTCTCCGGCTGGTCCCCGGTGATCGCCCCCGAGGTGATCAACTGTCAGGCGCCGGACACCGGCAACATGGAGACGCTGCACCTGTTCGCCACGCCCGAGCAGCGCCAGCAGTGGCTGGACCCGCTGCTCGAGGGCGAGATCCGGTCCGCGTTCGCGATGACCGAGCCGGGCGTGGCCTCCTCCGACGCCACCAACATCGAGACCCGGATCCGCCGGGACGGCGACGACTACGTGATCGACGGCCGCAAGTGGTGGATCTCCGGCGCGGCCGACGAGCGCTGCAAGGTCTTCATCGTGATGGGCAAGACCGACCCGGAGGCCTCCCCCCACCGGCAGCAGTCGATGATCCTGGTGCCCCGCGACACCCCCGGCCTGTCGATCACCCGGCACCTGTCGACGTTCGGTTACCAGGACCAGCACGGGCACTCCGAGCTGGTGCTCGACGGCGTCCGGGTGCCGGCGTCGAACCTGCTCGGCGAGGAGGGCGGCGGGTTCGCGATCGCCCAGGCCCGGCTCGGCCCGGGCCGCATCCACCACTGCATGCGGCTGATCGGGATGGCCGAGCGCGCGGTGT
The DNA here is from genome assembly GCF_046546495.1 of Pseudonocardia nantongensis. Taxonomy (NCBI): domain Bacteria; kingdom Bacillati; phylum Actinomycetota; class Actinomycetes; order Pseudonocardiales; family Pseudonocardiaceae; genus Pseudonocardia; species Pseudonocardia nantongensis. The sequence continues at coordinate 151,039 of NZ_JBKGXT010000005.1, forward strand.
CGCTGATGGTCGAGCGGGCCCAGGACCGGGTGGCCTTCGGCCGCCCGCTGGCCGACCAGGGAGTCGTCCGGGAGCAGATCGCGCTGTCCCGGATGGAGATCGAGCAGGCCCGGCTGCTCACCCTGAAGACCGCCTGGCTGATCGACTCGCACGGTGCCAGGGGCGCGGCCACCGAGATCGCCTCGATCAAGGTCGTGGTGCCCCGGATGGCCTGCGCGGTGATCGACCGGGCGATGCAGGTGCACGGCGGCGCGGCGATGAGCGACGACACCCCGCTGGCCTACTTCTACGCCTGGGCGCGCGCGCTGCGCTTCGCCGACGGCCCGGACGAGGTGCACATCCGGTCGGTGGCCCGCCAGGAGCTCAAGGCGGGCCGGACGTAGTCACGGAGTACCTATCCGTTCGGCTAGGTACAGCGTGACTAATTCCGCAGCTGCGCCTGCGCCACGCACCTGGCGTCGCAGCTGCGGGGTGTGGCTCTGAGCTGGGAAAACCCGCCCTGGGCTGGTCGGCTCCGGGACGGTTAGCCTCGGCGTCATGACGACCGAGCTCGGCCTGCCGGCACTGCGCGGCGGCCCGTCCCGGGACCCGGACCGGCCCGACGATCCGCGGCTGGTCGACGGGTTCGGCCGGGTCGCGACCGACCTGCGGATCTCGCTGACCGACCGGTGCAACCTGCGCTGCACCTACTGCATGCCGGCCGAGGGGCTGGACTGGATGCCGCGCGACGAGCAGCTCACCGACGACGAGCTGAACCGACTGATCGCGGTCGCCGTGCACCGGCTGGGTGTCGAGGAGCTGCGGTTCACCGGCGGCGAGCCGATGCTCCGGAAGGGCCTGGAGAACGTGCTGTCCGCGGCGTCGGCGCTGGAGCCGCGGCCGGACATCTCGCTGACCACCAACGGCATCGGGCTGGCCCGGCGAGCCGGCGCGCTGGCCGCGGCCGGGGTGAACCGGCTCAACGTCTCGCTGGACACGCTGCGCCAGGACCGGTTCGCCGAGATCACCCGCAGGGACCGGCTGCAGGACGTGCTGGACGGTCTGGCGGCCGCGAGGGACGCCGGCCTGAACCCGGTGAAGCTCAACAGCGTGCTGCTGCGCGGGGTGAACGACGACGAGGCCGCCGACATGCTCGAGTTCGCGCTGGAGCACGGCTACCAGCTGCGGTTCATCGAGCAGATGCCGCTGGACGCCCAGCACGGCTGGCGCCGGTCCGAGATGATCACTGCGGGGGAGATCATGGAGCGGCTGGAGCAGCGCTTCACACTCGCCCCGTCCGACGAGGACCGCGGCGGCGCTCCGGCCGAGAAGTTCCTGGTCGAGAGCAGGCTTGACGGGACGAGCATCAGCACAGCCGGCGGTCCCGCCGTCGTCGGGGTGATCGCCTCGGTGACCCGGCCGTTCTGCGGCGCCTGCGACCGCACCCGGCTCACCGCCGACGGCCAGATGCGCACCTGCCTGTTCGCCACCGGGGAGACGGACCTGCGGGCGATGGTGCGCGGCGGCGCGACCGACGCCGAGATCGCCGACACCTGGCGCGACGCCATGTGGGGCAAGAAGGCGGGCCACGGCATCGACGACCCCGGGTTCCTGCAGCCCGACCGCCCGATGAGCGCAATCGGAGGATGAGCGTGACCACCGCGAGCGTGACCACCGCGAGCATCGCGACCCGGACCCTCACGGTCCGCTACTTCGCCGCGGCCAAGGCCGCGGCCGGGACCCCCGAGGAGACGGTCACGGTGCCGGCCGGCGCGACCGTCGCCGACGCCGTCGATGCGCTCCGTGCCGGGCACGGCCCGGAGCTTCACCGGGTGCTCGACCGCTGCAGCTTCCTGCTCGACGAGGTGGCCGTGCGGGACCGTTCCGCCGTCCTCGGCGACGCGGTCGCGCTGGACGTGCTGCCGCCGTTCGCCGGCGGCTGAGCCGCCGGCTCCCGCTCAGCCGGCGAGGTCGAGCACGGTCAGCGTGCCGTCGTTGAGGTTGCTGACGTAGGCCTGCGTGCCGTTCGGCAGCACCGCGATGCTGGTCGGGCCGTCCCCGGTCGGCACCGTCGCGGTCACCGAGAAGCTCTCCGCGCTGACCACCGACACGGTGTCGTCGGTGACGTTCGCGGTGTAGGCGAAGCGCCCGTCCGGGGACCAGGCCACGGCCTGCGGGTTCCGTCCCACCGGCACCGTGGCGACCACCTCGTCGCTGTTCCTATCGGTGATCGACAGCGACGCCGAGTCGTAGTTGACGTTGGCGACCAGCGGGCGGACCGGGTTGACCGCGACGCTGTGCGGGCTCGTGCCGACCGGGATCTCGGCCACGATCCGGTCGTTCGCGGTGTCCAGGGCGGTGATCAGGTTCGACTCGTGGTTCGCGGTGTAGAACCGGCTGCCGTCCGGCGTGATCGCGACCCAGTGCGGGTTGGGCGCGACGACGATCTCGTTCGCCAGCGCGTTGGTGGCCGTGTCGATCACCGACACGGTGCCCGAGTCATGGTTGGGCACGTAGACCTTGCCGCCGTCCGGGGCGACCGCCAGCGCGAACGGCCGCGTCTGCACCGGGACCGTCGCGACCACCGAGTTCGTGGTGGTGTCGAGCACCGCGACCGCGGCGATGGTGCGCGCCTCGTCGAACACGCTGACGTAGACGTGCCCGCCGTCCGGGGCGAACGCGACGTACTGCGGGGGCCCGGCCGGCACCTCGATGGTGGCGGTGACCGCGTTGACCGAGGTGTCGATCACGGTGACGACGCCGGCCGTCCGGTTCGCCACGTACGCGAGCCGACCGTTCGGGGAGATCGCGACGAAGCCGGAGGAGGCCCCGGCCGGGACGGCCTCGCCGAGCGTCGGGATCGGCTTGGCGACGGCCACGCCCCCGGCGGACGGGGGTTCCGTCGCTCGCGGCTGCGCGTTCCCGTCCCCGACAAAGGGGGTGCCGAAGTACGCCACGCCCGCGGCCAGGGCCAGGACCGCGACGACCGCGGCGGCGAGCAGCCGGCTCCTCCGGCGCCGGCCACCGTGGGAGGGCTGATGCGGGCCGCCGCTCCAGCCCGGCCGCTCCGGTGGGGTTCCCGGCGGGCCTCCCGTGCCGCCGGTGCCGCTGAGGCCGCCGGTGCCGTCGGTGGAGCCGGTGCCGTCGGTCGCGCTGGCGCCGTTGGTCGCGCTGGTGGCTGCTGGGGTCACCGCGGTCGCCGCCGGCCCGGCGGTGGGCTGCGGCGCCGGGCCCGGCCCGGCGATCGAGGCAGGTGGGGTGGGCGGGACGGGCGGGGCGGGTGCCGCAGCGGACGCAGCGACCGGGCGCGGGAGGTCCGCCGCGCCGGCGGGGGGCGGGAGACCGGCGGCGGTCCCGCCGGTGGCGACGCCGCGCCACGACGGGTCGGCGTTCCGCGGAACGCCCGGCGACCCGGTGGCACCACCGTCGGCGACGGCAGGTCGCGGCAGATCCGCGTTCCGCCGAACGCTCCCGGCCCCGGCAGCACCGGCGCCGGCGGCGGGCCGCGGCAACTCCGCGTTCCGCGGAACGCCCGGCGACCCGGTATCGCCGGTGGCGACGGTCGGCCGCGGCCCGCCCGCGTTCCGCGGAACGCTCGGCGCCGGGGTAGTGCCGACGGGGCGCGGCGGGTCGGCGGGTCTCGAGAGGCCGGGCGCGGCCGGCGCGGCGGCGTGACCGATCGCGGACGATCCGGTTCCCGGGGGCGCCGCGCCGCCGGCGTCGGCCCGGGCCAGCTCGGCGGCACCGAGCGCGACCGCGTATTTGGGGTGGGTGTCGACGACGATCGGCCGGTCCAACTCGTCGGAGAGCATCCGGGCGACCAGCGGGATCCGCGAGGAGCCGCCGACCAGCAGTACCGCGCTGAGGTCCTCGGGGGTCACCCGGGCCGAGTGCAGGGTGCGGCGCAGCGCACCGATCGTGGACTCCACCTGGGCGCGGATCATGTCCTCGAACTCGGACAGGGTGAGCCGGACGTCGAAGTGCCGCTGGGGCAGGAACACCGGGATCGTCGTCTCGGTGTCGATCGACAGCGCCTCCTTGGCCAGCACGCAGTCCTGGCGCAACCTGGCCATCGCCACCGACGTCTGCAGGTTGCCGAGGTCGAGCTCGGTGAGCGCGCCGTCGGCCTGGTAGTTGACGAACGCCAGGATCGCCTCGTCGAAGTCGACCCCGCCGAGCCGCTCGATGCCCTCCGGCGTGCCGAGGATCTCGATGCCGTCGGCCCGCTTGCGCAGCACGGTCGCGTCGAACGTCCCGCCGCCGAGGTCGTACACCGCGACCGTGTCGCCCTCGCCGAGCCGGCGCGACGCCGCGTAGTGCGCGGCGGCCGCCTCCGGCTCGGTGACGGCGCGCAGCGCCGGGCCGGCGCTGTCGGTGCCGGTACCGCTGCCGGTCAGGCCGGCGAGGTCGGGCACCTCGTCGAAGAGCTCGCGCCGGTACGGGCCCCAGTTCGCGGGGTGGGTGAGCACGACGCCATCGGGGGGATGGCCCTCGGTGTCGCTCACCCGCTCGACGACGTCGCGCAGCACGGCACCGAGCAGCATCGTCACGGGGAACGACGCACCGCCCAGGATCACCGGGATGGGGTCGCCGAGCCGGCGCTTGAACTCCCGGCAGACCCGGTCCGGGTTGCTGACGGCCCGGCGGATCGCGGCGTCCCCGGTGACCAGGCGGCCGTCCTCGCGCGCGTGCACCGCGGCCGGCGACACGACGCTGCGGTCACCGAGCGTGTACATCTCCACCTGCGGCCCGTGCGCGACCGCCGCGGCCACGAAGGTCGTCCCGAGATCGACACCCAGGCAGTACGCCACCGACCCACCTCCAGGTCCGGGCACGCCCGGCTCCGGGCCGGCCCGCTACCCGGCCGGATCCGGCGTGACGCCGATTCCCGGGACTCGCGACAGCGGTCGCGGCGTTACATGCCAGAGCGGTGGGACGCGCGCAAGGGTGCAGGCCCTACCTCCCGGTGGGGTTCGCACGCTTCCCTCCCGGGGCGTCGGGGAGCACGCTCGGCCGATGACGGTCGATCCCGCGTGCCGGGGCGGGACTGCTCCATCGGGGACCGGCCGCGCGGTCGGGTGGTCGCAGTGGGCGCACCGGCGCGGGCTGGAACGCCGGCTGCACGACGGCGCCGCGTTGCGGATCTCGGCGCTGACCCTGCGCCTCGGCCTGGTCCGGTGCCGCCTGCCGGGCGACGACGCCGAGCTGCACCGGGCCGTCGACGGGGTGCAGGACGAGCTGCACGCCGTGCTGCAGGAGCTGCGCGGGATCGCCGCCGAGCTGTACCCGCCGCTGCTCGACGAGGCGGGGCTCGGCCCCGCGCTGCGCGAGGAGGCCGACCGGCGCGGCGCCGCGGTCACGATCGACGTCCCGGACGACCGGTTCGGGCCCTCGGCCGAGGGGGCCGCCTACTTCGCGGTCGTACCGTGCCTGGCCGTCGCCGCGCCTGCGGGTGCCGGCCGGGTCACGGTGACGGCACGCCGGGTCGGTGACGTCCTGCAGGTCCGGGTGACCGGCACCGACGCCCGGCACGTCGTGGCCTTCCGGGAGGGCACCGGCCCGCTCGGCGGGAATGTCGAGGTCGCGTCCGGTGAGAGCGCGGCCGGTGGGAGCGCGACCCGCGAGGCCCCGGGCGGCGAGCGACCCGGCGGCACCACGATCACTGCGAGGTTCCCGTGCGGGTAGCCCTGGCCGAGGACGGCGCGCTCTTCCGGGAGGGCCTGCTGATGCTGCTCGGGGCCGCCGGGCACGAGGTCGTCGGGTGCGCGGTAGGCGGGGACGAGCTGGTCGGGGTGCTGACCCGGGAGCGGGCCGACGTCGCGATCCTCGACATCCGGATGCCGCCGGAACCGGACGGCGGGCTGGTCACGGCCGAGCGGCTGCGCGCCCTGCACCCGGAGATGGGCCTGCTGTTCCTGTCGCACTACGCCGAGGCGCACTACCTGATGCGCATCCTCGACATCGGGACCGACGCGATCGGCTACCGGCTCAAGGAGAAGGTGGGCAGCGTCGAGGTCCTGACCGACACCCTCACCCGGATCGGCCAGGGCGAGATCGTGATCGAGCCGGTGCTCGCCAAGCGGCTGGTCGAGCGGCCGCGCGGGGACCGCCGCAACGCCCTCGGCGTGCTGACCGAGCGCGAGCTCGACGTGCTGCGGCTGATGGCAGAGGGCCGGTCGAACGGCGGCATCGCGGCCCAGCTCTACGTCACGCCGAAGGCCGTCGAGAAGCACGTCGCGAACATCTTCGGCAAGCTCGGCCTGACCACCGAGGCGGCCGAGCAGCACCGCCGGGTGCTCGCGGTGCTGACCTACCTGCGTTCGCAGGACGGAAACGGCTGACCCCCGACGACCGACTCCGCACGGACGTGGTGTGCGTGCGCTGCTCGGATCCGGGAGCGGGTGGTGGAGATGGTCCGGACCGTCGCCGCGCGGGCCGTCCGGCCGGTGACCGTCGCGGCCGGCGTGTTCGTGCTGCTCGTGCTGGTGGTGTGCGGCGCCGGCCGGTGGGCCGGGACGGGGCCGGTCGCCGTGCTGCTGCCGTTCGTGGCCGCCACGGCCGCGGCGGTCGGGACCGCCGCGGCGCTGCCGCCGCTCGACCGGTGGGCGCGACAGCTGGGCCCGCACCGCACCGCGACGCCGTACTCGGCACTCGCCCGCGCGGCCGCGCGGATCCGGGCCGGGAGCCTTCCGGCCGCCCTGCCCGGCCTCGCCGAGGTGGCCGCCGAGGGCACCGGGGCCCGGCGCGCGGTCGTGTGGCTGGCGGTCGAGGACCGGCTGGTGGCCGCCGCGGTGCACCCGCCGGCCGGGACCGGAACCGGCGCGGCCGGGGGATCCGGTACCGGAGACGACGGGGCAGCGGACGACGGGGCGGCGGAGCTCTCGGTGCCGGGCCTCGCCGTGCTGCTCACCCGGCCGGACACCGACCACGTCGTCCCGGTGCTGGACGGGGAGACCCTGCGGGCGGCCCTGGCGATCGGCAAGGACGGAGCCGCGGTCACCCCCGGCGACCGCAGGCTGCTGCGCGACGTGGCGAACGGGGCCGGCGCGCTGCTGCGCGAGGTCCAGCGCGGGATCGAGCTCGAGCGGCGGGTGCGCCGCGCCGACGAGCTGGCCGACGAGCTCCAGCGGTCCCGGGAGCGGCTGGGCCGGGCCCGCGACGTCGAGCGACGCCGGCTGGTCGGGGAGCTCTCGCACGTCACCGCGGGCCGGCTGGTGGCGCTGCGGAACGGGCTCCGCCGGGCCCGCGACGAGCTGGCCGCCGGCGCGCCGGCCGGGCAGGTCCGGGAGACCCTGGCCGGTACCCGGACCGGGCTGGAGGAGCTGCTGGACCGGTTCCGCTCGATCGCCCGGGGCGTGTACCCGTCGGTGCTGCGCGACCAGGGACCGGTCGCGGCGCTCGAGGAGCTGGTGGCCGACCTGCCGCGACCGGTCCGGCTCGAGGCGGCGGTGGACCGGCGGCCGGCCTGGGAGATCGAGTCCGGCGTCTACTACGTGACCGCGTCGGCGGTGCAGCACCTGGCCGCCGGCCCGGGCCCGGAACTGCTGGTACGGCTGGCGCTGGACGCCGGCGGGCTGTCGGTCCGGATCGAGGGCCCGGCCGTCGCGGGCACCGAAGCGCTGCGGGAGGCGCTGGCGATCGACGTCGAACGTCTCGACGCGCTGGGCGGCACGGTCGAGGTGACCGTGGGAGAGCACGGCACCGTGGTGCACGCCCGGCTCCCGGAGCGGCTCGAACCGCTGGTCGACCCGGCGGCGGCTCGCGGGGCCGGACCGTGATCGACGAGGCGGCTGCCGCGCGGCGCGACCGGGCTACCGGACCCGGATACGTCACCGCCCTGGTCGTCCTGACGCTGCCGGTGCTCGGCTGGCTGGCGGCGGGAGCGGCCGTCGCGGCCGTCCGGTACCGGCCCGCGGTGGCGCCGGCGCCCGACGGCGCCTGGGCCCGCGGCCTGCTCGCGGCGGCGCCCCGCAGCGAGCCGCTCGTGCAGGTGGTGCTCGATCATGCCTGCAGCGGGCTGAACCTGCTGCTCGCCGCGGTGCTGCTGCGCGCGGGCGGCGGACCGGCCCGGCCGCTCCGGCTGCTGGCACTCGCCATGATCGCCTCGGCCGGGGCGTTCAACCTGCAGGCCCGCACGACCGGGGTGCTGCTGCAGGTCGCGACCGGGGTCCCGCTCGGGCCACCGGTCGCGCTGGTGCTGGTCGCCGTCGCCTGCGGCGCCGCGGCCGGGGCGCTGCTGGTGTTCCCGGAACCGGGGCCGGGCCGCTGGGGCGGCGCCGGCGCCGTCCCGGCCGTGGCCGGCGCCGCCTGCGTCCTGCTCGCGGTCGGGGTGAGCGCGGTGGCCGGGACCGCGACCGGCGGCATCCTGTTCTTCGGGTACCTGGCCCCGGTGGCCGGGCTGGTCGCGCTGGGAGCCCGGATCCGGGCCGGGACGGTCGCCGGCCGGCGTACCCAGGTGCGGTTGCTGCTGTGCGCGCTGGCGGCGACGCTGGCGACCGCGACCGTGCTGACGCTGGTCACCGTCGTGCTGGCCGCGCTGCACCGGCCGGGCCTGCTGCTCGGCGACCCCGCGGCGCCCGGCCCTGGCGGCGGCCCACCGGTCGCGCTGCTGTTCTGGTTCGCTCGGGTCGGCTCGGTCGCGCTCGCCGCGGCGGCGCTGGTGGCCGCCGGGACCGGGTCCCGGCTGCGGACGGCCGATCGGTGGTTCGGCCGGGGCCTGGCCGTGACGCTGGTGGCGGCCCCGGCCGGCGGCGTCGTCACCGTCCTGCAGACGCTGGCGGCCGAGGCCGGGACGGGTCCCGTGGCGGCCGCCGCGCTGGCCGCCGCACCGGTCGCCGTGCTGTTCCTGCCGCTGTACCTGCAGGTGGAACGGCTGGTCGACCGGTTGCTCTACGGCACCCGCCCGACCCCCTACACCGTGCTGGCCGGGGTGAACGCACTGTCCGGGACCTCGGCGTCGACCGACGGGCCCGATCTCGTCCGCGCGGCCGAGGCGGTCGGTCGCGGCCTGGGCGCGACCGTCTGCCGGCTGACCGTGTACCGGCCCGGGCTGCGCGACCGCACCTACTCGTGGACGGCGGAGCGGGCCGCACCGCTCGACGACCCGGACGCCCTCGTGCGGGTACCCGTCCGCCAGCGCGCGGAGGAGCTCGGCGAGATCGCGGTCGACCGGGAGGCGGTGCAGGGCCTGCGCGGTGAGCGTCGGCACCTGCTGCCCGACATCGCCGACAGCCTGGGCGTGGTGCTGCGGGCGAACCGGTCGGCGATCGAGCTGGAACGCCAGCTGCGGGCCGCGCTGGCGCACGGGGAGCGGATCGCGGCGGCCCGGCGGGACGCCGTCGCCCGGATGGACGCCGAGCGCCGCCGGATCGAGCGGGATCTGCACGACGGCGCCCAGCACCGGCTCGTCAGCCTGGGCCTGGGTCTGGGTCTGGTGGAGCACCAGGTCTCGGCCGGCGCGCCGGAACCGGCCCGGGCCCGGCTGGACGATCTCCTCACCGAGGTCGACGTCACCGAGTCGGTGCTGGCCGAGACGGCCGGCGGGGTCTCGTCGGCGATGCTGTCCGGCCACGGGCTGGTCGCGGTGCTCCGGGACACGCTGGCCGCGTCGGACCCGCCGGTGACGATCGAGCACGAGGGTGTCCCGTCCGCCCGCTGCTACCCCGACGAGATCGGTGACACCGCCTACTTCTGCTGCCTGGAGGCGGTCAACAACGCCCGCAAGCACGCTCGCGGCGCACCCGTGACGGTCCGGGTCGCCGAGCGGGACGGGATGCTGCGGATGGAGGTCCGGGACGACGGCCCGGGCTTCGTCCCGGACCCCGGCCCGGGCACCCCGGCGACGCAGGGACGCGGGTTGCGCAACCTGACGGTCCGGCTGGTGGCGGTCGGCGGCACGGTCGCCGTCCGGTCCGCACCCGGCGCGGGTACGACGGTGCTGTGGTCGCTCCCGCTGCCGGAGGGGTGGTCTCCCGACCCCGAACCCGGGTCCGGTCCGGCGGCCGGCACAGCACCGGCCCAGGAGTCCGGCGGGCTGCGGGAGCGGGTCCGGGACCTGGTGTGTGCCGGGGCGGAGGTGTACGCGGGGACCGAGCACGCCGCCACCCTGGCCCGGGCCGTGACCCGGCTGGACGCCCCACCCGCCGCGGCGACCCCCGCCGTGGACACCGCCGGGTACACCGCCGATCGTTCCACCCTGCTCGCGGCGCGGACCGCGCTGCAGACGCTCGAGGGCGTCGTCGGCTCGGTACGGCCGCCGCCGCGGGGGACCGAGCGCCTGCGCTACCGGATCGAGCGGCTCCGCGCCGAGGCGCACGAGCTGGTGGAGATCGAGCTCGCGGACGTGCTGCGGACGGCCGGTCCGGTACTGCCGCGCGACGACCGGGCGGCCGCCGACCGGCTGCTGGGCGCGTGCGGGGCAGGTCCGCGGGCCCGGTTGGGACTCCCCGACGACGCCGGGTCGGACGAGGTGCGCCGGGCCGCCGAGCGGGAGCTTCACCGGTGGCAGCGGCTGGCCGGGCACCCGGGGGCCACCGGCCCCGTGCGGGACGCCGCGCAGGTGCTGGTCCGGACCTGCGAGCACCTGCTCGCCGAACGCCCGGCGGGCGCCGACCGGCCGGGATGACCCGACCGGCCGGGGTCAGCAGGCCGCGCTGAGCACGTGCTCGTCGCCGGCGAGGACGTCGGCGAGGACGTCGGCGCCGTAGAGGTCCTCGACCCAGTGGCTCTGGTAGATCGTGTCGAGGTAGCGCTCGCCCAGGTCCGGCGCCAGCGCGACGCAGGTCATGCCGGGCGTGCCGTGCTCGGCCAGCCAGGCGCTCGCCCCGCTGACCACGGTGCCGGTCGAGCCGCCGAACAGGAACCCGTTGCGGGCCAGCCGGTGGCAAGTGCGGACGGTGTCCGCCTCCTCGACCAGCACGACGTCGTCGACGTGGGACTCGTCGAGCTGCGCCGGGCGCTCCCCGCTGCCCAGCCCGGGGATCATCCGCCGGGACGCCGGGCCGCCGAAGGTCACCGAGCCGACGCTGTCCACGGCCACGATGCGGACGTCCGGGTTCGTCTCCCGGAAGTACCGGGCGACGCCCATCAGGGTGCCGCAGGTGCCCGCGCCGACGAAGACCACGTCGACCTCCGGGAACTCGGCCGCGATCGCCGGGCCGGTGGTGGCGTAGTGCGCCTTCCAGGCGTTCGGGTTCTCGTACTGGTTCAGGCACACGAAGCGCGGGTCGGACTCGCACAGCTCCCGGACGTGGTTCTTCCGGGCGCCGAGCAGGCCACCCTCCGGGTCCGGCTCGGTGATCACGTGCACCTCGGCGCCGAACGACTCCATCAGCCGCCGGGTCGCAAGGTTGCAGCGCGAGTCGGTGACGCAGACGAACCGGTAGCCGCGGTTCGCCGCGATCATGCTGAGCGCGACGCCCAGGTTGCCCGACGACGACTCGACCAGGAACGAGCCCGGCGCCAGGATCCCCTGCCGCTCGGCGTCGGCGACCATCGCCCCGGCGGCCTTCAGCTTGACCGAGCCGGCGAAGTTGAAGCCCTCGCACTTGAGGTAGAGGGCGTGCCCGACGGTGGCCTGCAGATCGACGAACAGGTCGTCCTGGTTGAACTGCTGGGGACCGGTGATGATCGACATTGGGACCGCCTCGTTTCGCTCGGTGCGACTGACGACAACGGTGGCGTCCCGGGGCCGCCGGCTCGATCGTGTGCACACCCGGGCCGTCCGCGGTCGCCCCCGTCCCGCGGTAGGGGCAACCCCCGGGTGCCCGCACCGGCACCGGGTGGGGTCCGCCCGGCTCACAGCGAGCTGCGCGCGGCGGATGCTCGACGGACCGACCGGCAGGCAGCCGGCCCGGTCACCGGCGAGGAGCGTCCATGTCCGCACCGACCGTCCCCGGCCCGCCGGTCGCCGGCCCGCCCGTCGTCAGAACTGGCGATTCCGCCCCGGTGGGCGCCGTACGGCCGTTGACCGCCCCGGGGGCCGGTGCCAGCCTTCCCACCTGCGTCGACGACCGGGAGGCGTCACCCGGCGCCCCGCCGTCGCCCGGGGGAGGGCCCGTGCAGCTGCACGCCGGACCGCCCACCCCTGCTCCCGGCACCGCCGACCGGGACCGTCCGCCGGTCTCCGAGCTGGTGCTGGTCGACCGGAGCCAGGCCCAGGGCCGCCGGACCCGCCGCGACGAGCGCCTGGACCACCTGTTCGAGCAGGCCTGCGACTGGATCCGCCGGTACGGCCGCGCGGGCCGGCTCGCCGTCGACTCCCCCGAGCTCTCGCTCACCTACGACGAGCTCGACGTCCGCGCCAACCGGCTCGCCCGGTACCTGCGCCTGCGCGGGGTCCGCGGCGGGGACCGGGTCGCGCTGCTGATCGACGTGCCGGCGCACGCCTACGTCGCAATGCTCGCCGTGCTCAAGGTCGGCGCCACCTACGTCGCGCTCGACGTCACCGCCCGCACCGGCCGGCTCGTCTACATCGTCGAGGACGCCCGGGTCCGGACCGTGCTCTCGATGTCGCACCTGGCACGACGGGTCGAGCAGATGGACCTGCTGACCGCCACCGGCGCCGAGCTGGTGCACCTCGACGTGATCGCGCCGCTGGTCGAGGAGCTGGACGGGCGCCGGTTGATCGACGCCGAGCGCGGCACCCTGGACAACCCGCTCGCCTACATCAGCTACGCCTCGGTCTCCGGCCGCCCCGAGGGCGTCGCGATCGACCACCCGAGCATCTGCAACTTCGTGAAGGTCGCGGCCGAGACCTACGGGGTGCGGCCCGAGGACCGCGTCTACCAGGGGATGGCGCTCGCGTTCGACTTCGCCGTGGAGGAGATCTGGGTCCCCTGGGTCAGCGGCGCCACGCTGGTGCCCCGGCCGCCGGGTCCCGGCCTGCTGGGCGCGGACCTGGCCGGGTTCCTCACCGCACACCGGGTGAGCGCGCTCTGCACGGTCCCCGAGGTGCTCGACACCGTGTGGGCGGACCTGCCCGGCCTGCGGTTGCTGCTGGTCTGCGGGAAGGACGGCCGGCCGGAGCAGCTGCGGCGCTGGTGCCGGCCTGGCCGCCGGTTCCTCAACGTGTACGGCCCGACCGAGGCGACCGTGACCGCGACCTGGTCCGAGGTCCGCACGGTCGGGCCGGTCACGATCGGCATCCCGCTCCCGACCTACAGCACCGTCGTCCTGGACGTGTCGGACCCGTACCGCGCGCTGCCGCACGGGCAGGCCGGCGAGATCGGGATCGCCGGGATCGGGCTCGCCTGCGGTTACCTCGACCACGACGACCTCACCGACCAGGTGTTCATCCGGGACTTCCTGGACATCCCCGGCAACCCGTCCGGCCGGATCTACCGGACCGGCGACCTGGGCCGGGTGAACCCCGACGGCGAGATCGAGTACCTCGGCCGGGTCGACGGACGCGAGCGGGACCGGGACCGGTACGGCCCGGCGGCCGACGCGGCACCCCGGATCGCGCCGGCGCCGGCCGCGGCGCCGGAGGAGACCGCCCGGCTGGTGGCGGTCCCCGCGGCGGCCGCGACGTCCGGACCGGCCGCCGCGCTGGCGGAGGTCCTGTCCGCGGTGCTGGGCACCGAGGCCGGCCCGGACCGGCACTTCTTCGACGACCTCGGCGCGGACTCGATGACCATGGCCCGGTTCTGCGCCCGGCTGCGCGGGCGCGCGGACCTGCCGCCGGTGTCGATGAAGGACGTCTACCGCTACCCGACGCTGCGGGCGCTGGCCGCCGCGCTCGCCGACGACGGGTCCAGCCCGGCGGAGCGGAGCCTGCTCGAGGCACTCGCCGAGGTGCTGGGCACCGAGGTCGGGCCGGACCTGCACTTCTTCGACGACCTCGGCGCAGACTCGATGTCGATGGCCCGGTTCTGCGCGCGGTTGCGCAACCGGGTGGACCTGCCGCCGGTGTCGATCAAGGACGTCTACCGGCACAGCACGATCCGGGAGCTCGCGACGGCTCTCGGCCTCGCCGGTGCCGCCGCGGCGCCCGCGCCGGACGGGCCGGGCTCCGGCACCGACGCGCCGCCGCCGATGCCGGAACCGGTCGGCACCCCGCGGCACGCGCTGTGCGGCACCCTGCAGGCGCTCGCCTTCCTGCTGTACTCCGCGGTCCCGCCGCTGGTCACCTACCAGGGCCTCGCCTGGGTGCTGGCCGGATCCGGGCTGCTCGACCTCTACCTGCGGTCGGCCACCTTCGCCGCGCTGAGCCTCCTGGTCCTGTGCACGCTGCCGATCGTCGCCAAGTGGCTGCTGATCGGCCGGTGGCGGCCGCAGCAGATCCGCGTCTGGAGCATGGCCTACCTGCGGTTCTGGACGGTCCGGACGCTGGTCCGGGCCAACCCGCTGGCGCTGTTCGCCGGGTCGCCGCTCTACGTGGGCTACCTGCGGGCACTCGGCGCGCGGATCGGGCGCGGCGTCACGATCCAGTCCCGGAACGTGCCGGTGTGCACCGACCTGATCTCGATCGGGGACGGCACGATCGTCCGCAAGGACTGCTTCCTGTCCGGCTACCGGGCGCACGACGGCGTGCTCCAGACCGGGCCGGTCACGCTCGGCCGGGACGTGCTCGTCGGCGAGAAGACGGTGCTCGACATCGGGACCTCGATCGGCGACGGGGCGCAGCTCGGCCACAGCTCGTCGTTGCACGCCGGGCAGGCGGTGCCGGCGGGCGCGCGCCGGCACGGGTCGCCGGCACAGCCGACCGACACCGACTACCGCACCGTCCCGGCGGTGCCCTGCTCGCCGGTGCGCCGGGCCGCGTTCTCCGCCGTGCAGCTGGTGCTGCTGGTCGCGGTGTCGACGCCGCTGGTCCTCGGCGGGCTCTCACTGCTGCTCACCACGGTCCGGCAGCTCGGCGGGCTGATCGACACCGGTGCCCCGACGTTCACCAGCACTTCGTTCTACGGCGAGGTGCTGCTGGGATCGGCGGTGCTGTTCGTCGCCGGGAACCTGGCCGGGCTGCTGGTGCTGGGCACCGTGCCGCGGGTGCTGCGGGTTCTGGTCCGGCCGGACCGGGTGTACCGGCTCTACGGGGTGCACTACTGGGCGCACCGGGTGATCGCCCGCACCACGAACCGGAAGTCCTTCACCGAGCTGTTCGGGGACTCCTCGTTCGTCGTCGGCTACCTGCGCTGGGTGGGCTACCGGCTCACCCCGGTGGTGCAGACCGGGTCGAACTTCGGGATGGCGGTGCAGCACGAGACGCCGTACCTGTGCTCGGTCGGGCGCGGCACGGTCGTCGCCGACGGGCTGTCGATGCTCAGCGCCGACTTCTCGGCGTCGTCGTTCCGGGTGTCGCCGGTGTCGATCGGTGCGGACAACTTCCTCGGCAACCACATCGCCTACCCGGCTCGGGGCCGGACCGGGGACGACTGCCTGCTCGCGACGAAGGTCCTGATCCCGATCGACGGCCCGGTCCGGTCCGGCGTCGGCCTGCTCGGGTCGCCCAGCTTCGAGATCCCCCGCTCGGTCGAGCGGGACACCGGACTGGAGCTGCCGCCGGACGAGCTGGCCCGCGGCCTGGCCGCGAAGGACGTGCACAACGCGGGCAGCATCGGGCTGCGGCTGCTGGTGCGCTGGCTGCACCTGACCGGGATGCTGCTGCTGACGACCGGGGCCTGGGACCTCTCCCGGACGTTTGGTGTGTGGGCGTTCCTGCCGCTGCCCGCAGCGACGCTGCTGTTCACGGTCGCCTTCTACGTGCTCGTCGAACGGGCCACCGAGCACCTGCAGACGCTCGCCCCGGACGGCCGCTCGATCTACGACCGCGCGTTCTGGCGGCACGAGCGGGCCTGGAAGGTGCCGTCCGAGACCTACTTCCCGATGTTCGACGGCACGCCGTTCAAGGGCGTCCTCTGGCGGCTGCTGGGGGTCCGGATCGGCCGCCGGGTGTTCGACGACGGCTGCTTCCTCACCGAGCGCTCCTTCACCGCGATCGGCGACGGCGCCACGCTCAACGCCGGGAGCATCGTCCAGTGCCACTCGCAGGAGGACGGCGCGTTCAAGTCCGACCGCACCGTGCTCGGCGCCGGGGTGACGCTCGGGGTCGGCGCCTTCGTGCACTACGGCGTGCACGTCGGCGACGGCGCGATGCTGGCCGCCGACTCGTTCCTGATGAAGGGCGAGGAGGTGCCGCCGGACGCGGTCTGGGGCGGCAACCCCGCCGGCGAGATCCGGGGCGACCGGTACGCCCCCGCCGCCATCGCGGCCGCCGCTCTGAGCGCACACACCGCCACGGCGTCTGCCACACCGCCCGCCACACCACCCGCAGGCCCGGCCGGGCGGGCCGCCTGATGCCCGTCCCGCCCAGCCCCGCGGAGCCCGCCCGGCCGTCCACGCACCCACCGCTCCGCACGAAGGACACCTCGATGCCTGCACCGCCCGTCCCGACGCCACCGCCCGCGCCACCCGTCCCGGTCGGCCCGACACCGCCGCCGGGGCCGACCGTGCCGCCGCCCGCACCGCCGGCGCCGGCGTCCGCGCCGTCCGCCGTGCCCGCCCCGGGCGTGCCCACGACGCCGGCCCCGACCGCCGGCCGGGCGGGCGCCGCCACCCGGCTCCCCCGCTGGGCCACGGACCCGGTGCCCGGGACGGGCGTGCACGACACCCCGCTGCCCGCGGGTTTCCCGGCGGGGCTGCCGGAGGGCGTCGACGTGACCGCGGCCATGCTGGCGGCGCACGCCCGCGTGCTCGCGGTGCTCTCCGGCGACGCCGAGGTCGTCGCCGGTCACCGCACGGCTCCCGGCACGGATCCGGCACCCCGACGGATCGACGCCGGGGCCGGTTCCTGGCGGGAGCTGCTCTCGGCCGCCGCCCGGGCCGGCGCGGAACCGGTGGAGCCGGGCGGCCCCGCCGTCGAGACGCTGCTCGACCCGGCCCGCGACGGTGGCGACCCGACCGGGGACCTGGTGCTGACCGTCGGACTCACCGACCGCGCCGGCGGCGCCGATCTCACCGGCGGCACCGACGAGGCCGCCGGCCCGGCGCTGCGGCTGCGGTACCGGACCGACGTGCTCGACGCGGCCTGCGCCGCGCGGATCGGCGGGTACCACCGGGCCGCGCTGGACGCGCTGATCGCGGACCCGGACGCCGACCCGCGCCGGCGGTCGCTGCTCTCCGACTCCGAGCTGCGCCACCAGATCGACGAGCTCGACGGTCCGGAACGGGAGCTGCCCGACGTCCGCTTCCACGAGCTGTTCGAGCGGCGGGTGGCCGCGCACCCGGACGCGGTCGCCGCCGAGCTGGGGGACCGGCGCCGGACCTATCGGGAGCTCAACGCCCGCGCCAACCGGCTGGGCCGGGCGCTGCTGGCCCGGGGCCTGGGCCCCGAGGGCCCGGTCGCGGTGGTGACGGAGCGGAACCTGGACTGGATGGCGGCGGTGCTCGCGGTCCTCAAGGCGGGCGGCGCCTACCTGCCGATCGAGCCGCACTTCCCGGCCGAACGGATCGCGACCACGCTGGACCGGGCCGGGTGCCGGCTGGTGCTGACCGAGCCGGCGAGCCGGGAGAACCTCGACCGGGCCTGCGAGTCGCTCCCCGGCATCGACACCGTCGGCGTCGACGACCCCGGCCTCGACGACCTGCCCGCCGGCGACCTCGGCGTCGAGATCGGGCCGGACCGGCTCGCCTACCTGTACTTCACCTCCGGCTCGACCGGCGTGCCCAAGGGCGCGATGTGCGAGCACGCGGGGATGCTCAACCACCTGCTCGCCAAGATCGAGGATCTGGGGATCGGCGAGGGGCAGGCGGTCGCCCAGACCGCACCGCAGTGCTTCGACATCTCGCTCTGGCAACTGCTGTCGACGCTGCTGGTGGGCGGACGGACCGTCCTGGTCGAGCAGGACGTGATCCTCGACGTCGCCCGCTACGTGGACCGGCTGGTCGGCGCGCGGGTGAACGTGGTGCAGGTCGTGCCCTCCTACCTGGAGGTCGTGCTGTCCTACCTGGACACGCACGCCCGGGAGCTGCCGGACCTGCACACCGTGTCGACGACCGGTGAGGCGCTGAAGGCCGAGCCGGCGGCCCGGTGGTTCGCCGCCCGGCCGGGGATCCGGCTGGCCAACGCCTACGGGCTGACCGAGACCTCGGACGACATCACGCACGCCGTGCTGGACCGGATGCCGGCGAACGGGCGGATCCCGCTCGGGCTCCCGATCCGGAACACCGCCGTGCGGGTGGTCGACGCCGACCTGGTGCCGGTGCCGCTCGGCGCGCCCGGCGAGATCGTCTGCTCCGGGGTGTGCGTCGGGCGCGGCTACATCGGCGACCCCGAGCGCACCCGGCAGGCGTTCACCGACGACCCGTACCGGCCGGGCGTGCGGCTCTACCGCAGCGGCGACCACGGACGCCGGCTGCCGGACGGCAACCTGGAGTTCCTCGGCCGGCGCGACACCCAGATCAAGGTCCGCGGCTTCCGGATCGAGATCGGCGAGATCGAGAACACCCTGGCCCGGGTGCCCGGGGTGCGCGACACCGCGGTGGTGGTCGCCGAGCGGGCCGGCGGCAACCGGCACCTGGTGGCCTTCTACGCCGCGCCCGCGCCGATCGAGGAGGCCCTGCTCCGGGAGCGGCTGTCCGCGTCGCTGCCCGGCTACATGGTCCCCTCGGCGTTCCGGCACCGGGACGCGCTGCCGCTCACCGCGAACAGCAAGATCGATACCAAGGCGCTGACCGCGCTCGCCGAGCGCGACGCCGCCGACGCGGCGGCCCCGCAGGGCGGTCACGAACCGCCCGCCACCCCGACCGAGCGGCGCATCGCCGGCGTCGTCGCCCGGGTCCTCGACCTGCCCGCCGACCGGATCGGCCGGCACGACCACTTCTTCGACCTGGGCGGGACCTCGCTGTCCGCGGTGCGGGTCGTGCTCGGGCTGGACCGGATGGTGTCGCTGGCCGACATCGCCCGGAACCCGGTCCTGGCCGACCTGGCCGCGGTGCTCGACGCCCCGCCGGCAGCAGCACCGACCGACGGGAGTTCCTGATGTCCACCTCCTCCGTTCCCTCCGCCCGGCTCGACGTCGAGATCCGCCCGGGCCGCCCGCCGTTGCTGCCTGCGGACGCGGTCCGCGGGATGGCATGGGAGGAGTTCCGGACCGCGCTGCGCGGCCTGGTCACCGAGCACGGCGCGGTGCTGGTCCGCGGGTTCGGGCTGGGCAGTCCCACCGACGTCGAGGGCGTGTTCCGGGGCCTGGCCGACGGTCTGATGACCGAGCGGGAGGCCTTCGCCGCCCGCGAGGTGTACGCCGACAGCATCTACTCGTCGTCGGCGTGGCCGGCCGCCCAGCAGATGTGCATGCACCACGAGCTGAGCTACGCCTGCGAGTTCCCGGGGCTGATGCTCTTCGCCTGCCTGGTCGCGCCGGCGTCCGGCGGGGCGACCGGGATCGCCGACTCCCCCACCGTGCTCGACGCGCTGCCGCCCGACCTGGTCGACCGGTTCGCCCGGGAGGGCTGGGAGCTGGTCCGCAGCTACAACGAGGAGATCGGCGCGTCCGTCGCGGACTCGTTCGGCACCGACGACCGGGCCGCGGTGGAGACCTACTGCCGGGCGAACGCGATCGAGTTCGCCTGGCAGCCCGACGGCGGCCTGCGGACCCGGCAGCGCCGGCACGCCGTGCTCACCCACCCGGTGACCGGCCGGCGCTGCTGGTTCAACCAGATCGCCTTCCTGAACGATCACACGATGGAGCCGGACGTGCGGGAGTACCTGCTCGAGGTCTACGGCCCGGACGGGCTGCCGTTCACCACCCGGTTCGGCAACGGTGACCCGATCGACCGCGACGTCGTGGACCTGCTGACCGGCACCTACGAGCAGCACACCCTGCGCGAGCCCTGGCAGGCCGGTGACCTGCTGCTCGTCGACAACATCCGGACCGCGCACGGCCGGGACCCGTTCGACAGCCCGCGCGAGGTCCTGGTCGGGCTAGGCGACCCCGTCCGGGTGGGTGAGCAGCGATGACCGAGGTGACCGACCCCGCGACGACGACACCACCGGCCGGGGGCCCGGCGCTCGCGCCGCCGCCGTTCTCGGTGATCCCGGGCGGCCAGGTCCGGCAGGTGCTCGCCGGCCGCGAGCGGGAGGTCGTCGACCTGGTGGCCGACACCTACCGGCTGCACGGCGCCGGCGAGTCGGTGAACCGGCCGTCGTACTTTCTGCGGTTCCCGGACCGGCCGACGGCCCGGATCATCGCGCTGCCCGCCTCGATCGGCGGGCCGTCCGGGGTGGACGGGCTGAAGTGGATCTCCAGCTTCCCGGGCAACATCGAGTCCGGGCTGCCCCGGGCGTCGGCCGTGCTGATCCTCAACGACCACGACACCGGCTACCCGTTCGCGGTGCTGGAGAGCTCGATCATCAGCGCCACCCGGACGGCCGCGTCAGCGGCGCTGGCCGCGGACCGGCTCAGCCGGGACCGGGGCCGGCCGGTGCGGGTCGGGTTCATCGGGACCGGCCTGATCGCCCGCTACATCCACACCTTCCTGGCCGGGACCGGCTGGGAGTTCGACGAGATCGGGGTGCACGACCTCACCGCGGAGAGCGCGCACGGTTTCCGCGGCTACCTGGAGCGGTCCGGGACCGGCGGGCGGATCACCGTGCACGCCGAGGCCGAGCAGCTGGTCCGGTCCAGCGACCTGGTCGTGCTCGCCACCGTCGCGGCCCGGCCGCACCTGCACGACCCGGCCTGGTTCGGGCACGGCCCGCTGGTGCTGAACGTGTCGCTGCGCGACCTCGCACCGGAGATCCTGCTGTCCGCGACGAACGTCGTCGACGACGTCGAGCACTGCCTCAAGGCCGACACCTCGCCACACCTGGTCGAGCAGCTGACCGGCAGCCGGGACTTCCTGGCCGGGACGCTGGACGACGTCATGGCCGGCCGGATCACCGTGCCGGCGGACCGGACGGTGGTGTTCTCCCCGTTCGGGCTCGGGGTACTCGACCTCGCCGTCGGCCGCTACGTCTACGACGAGGTCGTCCGTACCGGCGGGCTGGCCGTCGTCGAGGACTTCTTCCACGAGCGGAGCCGGCACGGCTGAGGGACTCGGTCAACCTGGATCCACTCAGTCGTCGTCGCCGCGGTCGACGACGACGTCGCCGGCCGGGGTCGGACCGTCGCAGCGCAGGGTGACCCGGACGTCGACGTCGTCGCCGTCGAGGTACACCTGGTTCGGGCCGGCGTCGTCCTCGACCTCGAAGCCCTGGGCCGGGTTCACCGACACCACCGTCGGGGTGCCGCCCGCGCAGCGGACGAGGACCGTCCCGGCCGGCCCGGCCGGGACCACCGCCGGCGGCGACTGCTCCGCCTGCTGCGGGCCGGCCGGCTGCGCGGCGGCCGGCTGGGACTTTCCGGGCTGCGTTCCACCCGGCCGGGGCGCCGTCTCGGGGGCGGCGAGCCGGGCCTCGACGTCCTCGGCGGCCAGCGGTTGCACGGGCGAGCCGCCGGACAGGCCGCTGCCGATCGAGCTGACCGCGGTCAGCCCCAGCAGCAGCGCGCCGGCCGCGGCGGCGATCCACAACCCGGCGAGGATGCCGGTGCGGGTGGTGCGGCTGCTCGGTCGGTTCACGCCCCCAGGATGCCCGGGCGGACGGTTAACGCGGCCCTAACGGTCCCTCAACCGATCGTTGGGCCGGCACCGCGCCGGAGCCGCTGCGGATAGGTTCTGCTGCCGTGGCCCAGATCCTGATCGTCGAGGACGACCCCGCCATCCGCGGCGCGCTGATCCGCGGGCTGGGCGAGCGGGGGCACGCCGTCGACTCCGCCCCGACCGCGATGGCCGGCCTGGAGGCCGCCGTCGGGAAGCGGCCGGACCTCGTGGTGCTCGACCTCGGCCTGCCGGACATGGACGGCACCACGATGCTGCGGATGCTGCGCGGTGCCAGCGCGGTCCCGGTGATCGTCGCGACCGCCCGGGACGACGAGGCGGAGATCGTCGCCGTGCTCGACGCCGGCGCCGACGACTACCTGGTCAAGCCGTTCGCCGCGGCCCAGCTCGACGCCCGGATCCGGGCGGTGCTGCGCCGGATCGGGGACGGCGAACCGGACGCGACCGTCGTCGTCGGTGGGCTGTCGGTGGACCCGCGCGGCCGGCGCGCGGTGCTGGACGGGACCGAGCTGGAGCTGACCCCGCGCGAGTTCGACCTGCTGCATCACCTCGCCGCCCGCGCGGACCAGGTCGTCAGCAAGCGGGAGCTGGTCACCGAGGTCTGGCAGCAGCCCTACGGCGGTGCCGACAAGACCGTCGACGTCCACCTGTCCTGGCTGCGCCGCAAGCTCGGCGAGACCGCGCAGAGCCCGCGTTACCTGCACTCGGTGCGCGGCGTCGGGATCCGGCTGTCCGCGCCGGGCGGGGACGCCTGATGCGCCGCCGGATCCTCGCCCTGGTCGCGGCGACCGTGCTGCTGGTGCTGGTGGCGTTCGCGATCCCGCTCGCCACCCTGGTCCGCACGGTCGCGGTGGACAACGCGATGTCGACCGCGACCGCCGAGGCCCAGGCACTGACCCCGCTGGTCGCCACCACCGACCGGAACACCCTGGCACCGGCCGTCGCACAGGTCGACGCGACGACGGCATCGGACGTCTCGCTGTTCCTGCCCGACGGCACCGTGCTCGGCACGCCCGCGCCGCGGTCCCCGCTGGTCGAGCTGGGCATGCGCGGGACCAGCGCGTCGACCGACACCGGCGGTGGCCGGGAGATCGTGTTCGCGGTGCGGGACGCGAACGCGGCCGGCGGCGCGATCCGGGTGTTCGTCCCGGACGACGAGCTCTACCGCGGCGTCACCCGGTCCTGGCTGCTGCTGGCCGGGCTGTCGGTGCTGCTGCTGGCCGGTGGCCTGCTGGTCGCCGACCGGCTGGCCCGCTCGCTGGTGGACGCCAGCACCGACCTGTCCGGGGTGTCCGAGCGGCTGGCCCGGGGCGACCTCGCCGCCCGGGCCGACCCGTCCGCGCCGGCCGAGCTCGGCGTCGTCGCGGGGGCGCTGAACGGGCTGGCCGGTCGGATCTCGGAGCTGCTGCGCGAGGAGCGGGAGAACGTCGCCGACCTCGCGCACCGGGTGCGCACGCCGCTGACCGCGCTGCGGCTGGACGCCGAGGCGTTGCCGGACCCGCAGGAGGCCGCGCGGATCTCGTCCGGTGTGGACGGTGTGCAGCGGGCGGTGACCGGGGCGATCGAGCAGGCCCGCCGGCGTGGCGGGGAGGGCCGGTCCGCCGACGCCGCCGCGGTCGTCCGGGAGCGGGTGCAGTTCTGGCAGGTGCTCGCCGAGGACACCGAGCGCGCCGTCACCCTGGACCTCGCCGAGGGACCGCTGCCGGTGACCTGCGCTCGCGGCGACCTCGAGGCCTGCGTGGACGCGTTGCTGGGCAACGTCTTCGCACACACCCCGGACGGCACCGCGTTCGCCGTCGAGCTCGCACCGCGGCCGGGCGGGGGTGCGCGCCTGGTCGTCTCCGACCACGGCCCCGGCCTGCCGCCGGGCACCGACCCGACGTCCCGCGGGACGAGCGGCGGCGGCTCCACCGGGCTGGGCCTGGACATCGCCCGCCGGGCCGCCGACTCCGGCGGTGGACGGCTGACCCTGCTCAGCCCGCCCGCCGGTGGGCTGCGGGTGGAGCTGGAGCTGGCGGCGCCCGAGGCCTGAGCCGCGCCAGGGCCGGGCCGCCCGCTCGGTCGGCCGCGGAGCCGGCCGCTCGGTCGGCCGCCAGGAGCAGGGCGCGGCGCGCGGCGCCGGGGTCCGATGGGGCCAAGGCGTCGAGCAGCTCGGCCAGCGTCCGCGCCACCGCCGTCCGGCCGGTGGGTCCCGCGACGGTCCAGCCTCCCGGCACCGCCCGGACCGTCGCGCGGCGGTCCGGGGCGCCGGACACCGCGAGCCGGGTCGCCGCCCGGGCCACCGCGGCCCGCCGGCGCGGGCCCGCGACGAGTGCTCCGTCCGGGTCGTG
The DNA here is from genome assembly GCF_046546495.1 of Pseudonocardia nantongensis. Taxonomy (NCBI): domain Bacteria; kingdom Bacillati; phylum Actinomycetota; class Actinomycetes; order Pseudonocardiales; family Pseudonocardiaceae; genus Pseudonocardia; species Pseudonocardia nantongensis. The sequence continues at coordinate 174,945 of NZ_JBKGXT010000005.1, forward strand.
CGGGCGCCCGCAGGCTCCGCACATCAGCCGGCCGACCCGGTCCGCGGGTGCCGGGTCAGGTAGTCCCGGGCGATGCCGTCGAAGGTGGACCAGCGGACGCCCTCGTGCGCGGAGATGTGCTCGATCAGCCGCTCCAGCATGAGCAGCACCTGTGGGCGTCCGGAGACGTCCGGGTGGACGGTGACGGTGAAGACGGCGTAGTCGGACTCGCGGTACACCCAGTCGAACTGGTCACGCCACATCTCCTCGATGTGCCGCGGGTTCACGAACCCGTGCGAGTTCGGACTGGACTTGATGAACATCATCGGCGGGAGGTCGTCGAGGTACCAGGAGGCCGGGATCTCGACGAGATCGGTCTCCGTCCCCCGGACCAGCGGCTTCATCCACTCCCGGGCCGGTCGGTCGTAGTCGATCGGGGTCCAGGAGTCGCCGACGCGCACGTAGTACGGCTCGAAGTCGCGGTGCATCAGCGAGTGGTCGTAGGTGATGTCGCGCTCGAGCAGCAGCTCGTTGGTGACCCGGGAGAACTCCCACCACGGCGCCACGTACCCGGTCGGCCGGCTGCCGGCCCGGTCGGTGATCAGCTCGATGCAGCGGTCGAGGATGTCCGACTCCTGCTCGCGGGTCATCGCGATGGGGTTCTCGTGGCTGTAGCCGTGCACGCCGATCTCGTGCCCGGCCGCGACGACCTCGTCGAACTGCTCCGGGAACGTCTCGATCGAGTGCCCTGGCCAGAACCAGGTCGCCGGCAGGCCGTAGCGGGCCAGCATCCGGTTCAGCCGCGGCACCCCCACCTCCCCCGCGAACACGCCGCGCGAGATGTCGCCCGGCGAGTCCTCCCCGCCGTAGGACCCGAGCCAGCCACCGACGGCGTCCACGTCGATCCCGAACGCCACGAAGATCTCCTTGGTCATGACCACGACGAGACCACGATCACACCGTTCACGCACTCCCTAACGTCGCCTTAGGGATCACGCAGCGCGGCCTTGGTGCGCGCGGCGGCATCGTTCTCCTTGTCACCGGGACAACCGCCCGGCCCAGCAGAAAGACTCGGAGGAAGATCCACGATGCGTACCCCGATCACCGTCGCCGCCATCGCCGCCACGGGCCTGCTCCTGGTCGGAGGGGGCACCGCCGTGGCCCTCGGCACCGGGACCGACGAGCCCGTCGCCGTCACCACCACCGCCGCCGAGGCGCCGGCCCTGCCGGGTGCCGCGCCGGGCGCACCGGCCGTCGACCGCGCCGTCGCCGAGCGGATCGCGATCGAGCGGGCCGGCGGCGGGCAGGTCACCGAGACCGAGTTCGACCGCGCCGACGACGACCGCGACGACGCCGACGACCGCGACGACCGGGACGACCGCGACCACTGGGAGGTCGAGGTCCGTACCGCCGGCGCCGAGCACGACGTCGACGTCGACGCCGCCACCGGTGAGGTCCTCGACCACGACATCGACCGTGCCGACCGGCACGATGACGACCAGCACGATGACGACCAGGGCGACGACCGGAACGACGACCGCGACGACGACTGACCGCGACGGCTGACCGCATCGACTGGCCGCGACGGCTGACGACGACCGGCGACGACGGCTGACGGCGACGACGGCTGACGGCGACCGGGCGCCGGGCGAACCCGAGCGCCGCCGGGCGAAGCCCGGCGGCGCGGGCGGGTCAACCCGGCCCGAGCCCGTCCCGCCAGCCGTCGTCCCCGGCGAGCACCCGCTGCCCGACGGCCTCCTGGGCGAGGCGGTGGCCACCGGCGAACAGGTCCCGCACCGGACCCCGCAGTCCCGGATCCAGCCAGTCCACATCGGAGTGGTCGACGACGGGGACGGCCGCGGGACGCCCGTGCTCCAGCAGCGCCCGGTACAGGCCGGTCGCCGGCCGCACCGGCCCGACGCCCTCCGCCTCCGCCGCTGCCGAGGCCCGGGCCGGGATCCGCAGGCCCGCGGGATCCAGGTCGCCGAAGTAGCGGATCGTGCCGGGCGGGTCGTCGGCGAGCGAGAGCACCGACGACGCGAAGCCGTTCCCGGCACCCCACCCGACCGCGCCGACCGGTCCCGGATCGACGCGGAGGGCGGCGAGCAGCGAATGGAACGTGTCGGCGTTCTCCACGACGAGCAGTACCGGTCCGGCACCGACCGGTTCGCGGTGCAGCGGGAGCCGCACCCGGCGGGCCCGCAGCGTCTCCGGAGTCAGCCGGCCGGGCAGCCGCCCGTCGAACGCCTTCTCGTCGCCGGTGATCTCCAGGGCACGCTCGCGCAGCGGGGCCTCGGCGGCGTGCGTGCCACCACCGAACAGCCAGTCGCTGACCTGGCGCAGCACCGGCGACGGGTTCGGCAGCTCGGCCGCCCAGTTCAGCTCCGGGTGCCAGGGCCGGGTGTCCCGCGGTGGGCGCACGGGCGTCGGAGCGCGGACCACCTTGACCCGCCGGGGCAGTGGCGGGGCGCCGTCGTCGGTCACCTTCGTCGCGGTGAGTTCCCCGGCCGCCACCAGCTCCTCGAGAGCCTCGGCAAGCCTGCGGCGGGCGTGCACCGTTCCCGCCGAGCCGGGATCCGCCTGGGCGAACGCGCCGTGCAGCGCGTTCTGGGGAAGCACCGTCCGGCCGTCCGCACGCAGGTGTTCGAGGAGCCGCCCGGCAACCGGCCCGATCATTCCCCGTCCCCGCCGCGATCGGCGCCGGCCGGGGCCGGGTCCTGCGGTGCGCCGTCCGCCGGCCGCCGGTAGACCCGGGTCGCGCTGATCCGCCCGGCGCCCTCGTCGCCGGCGTCCGGCCCGAGCGAGGCGGTGACCCGCTCGTCGACCGACAGGTACTTTCGCCCGGCCCGCAGGTCGGCGTCGTTGCGCAGCCGGATGAGCAGCGGGAACCCGGACAGCGCGCCGGCGTCGAACAGGCCGGTGGTGTAGACGAGCTGCACCCCGAGCGCCGCGGCGACGCCGAACTGCAGCTCCAGCAGGTACCCGGCGGACGCCCGGCCGATCGGGTTGTCCAGGAACAGCACCCCGGCGTGCGCGCGGCGGCCCTGTCCGCGCTGGTGCGCCCGCAACGCGGCCATCGTGCAGTACAGGACGATCGCCGCGGTCAGCTGCTGGCCGCCGGAGAACACGTCCTTGATCTGCGAGACCCGCAGCCGCTCAGTGCGCAGCACCGCGTCCGGCTTGAGCATCTCCACCCGGACGCCCTTCGGCATCGCAGCGCGCACCCCGCGCAGCAGCATCGCCATCCCGTCCCGGCGGTCCCGGTTCCGGCCCGACCCCGACGCCGCCGACTCCGCGGTCCGGTCCACCACCGCACCGAGCTCGTGGCGCAGCGTGGCGTCGTCGTGCTCGTCGAACCGGATCCGCAGGAACTGCTGGCCGGACCAGTCCCCGAGGCCGTCCGGGAGCTGGGAGAGCCGCTGCGCCAGCCGCAGCGTCCGCAACGCCTCGCCTACCATCCCGGACAGCCGGGTGACGATCCCGGACCGGTGCCGCTCGATGTTGGTGAGGTCGTCGTCGAGCGAGCGCAGCCTCGGCCGCAGGGCCTCGATCCAGTCCGCCGCCAGCGCCGGCATCTCGGACCGGTCGACGCCGCCGATGTGCCGGTGCACCGGCGAGCTCAGCGTCGCGAACCGCGGGTCCTGCGCGAACTTGGCGACGGCGTCGACCCCGGCCTGCACCTTCCGCTCGGCCCGGGAGCGGTCCCCGGCCGCGTCCCGCAGCCGCGCCTGGTGCTGCTTCAGCGCGGCGACGGCCTCGTCGACGTCGCCGGGGAACGGGATCCCGCCCGGCTCCGGGGTCTGCTCCAGGCCCTCGACGATCCGCGCGAACCCGCGGGCCAGCTCCTCGGCGGTCCGGTGCGTCTCCTCGGCGGTCTGCCGCGCCCGCCGGGCCCGTTCCAGCTCCGCGGAGGCCGCGTCCCGGTCCGCCGACGCCCGTGTGACCAGCCCGCGGCCGTGCTCGGCATCGCGGGGGGCCTCGTATCCCTCGATCGGGTGCCCGCCCTCCGGGAGCGACGCCAGCTCCCGGCGGAGCACCTCGACCTCGGTGTTCGCCTGCTGCCGGCGTTCCTCGGCCCGCTCGTAGGCCTCCCTGGCCTGCTCGGCAGCGGCCCGGCGGCTCGCGGCGTCGGCCCCGTCGGGGGTGTGCAGGAACGCGGTCGCGGCCTCCACCACCGAGGCCGGCAGCCCGTCGACCGGGGCCCGCTTCGCGGCCGCGTCGGCCTCGGCGCGGTCCAGCGCCCCGCGCAGGTCGGTGTCGACGGCGGCCGAGGCGTAGGCGTCCCGGGCCCGCTGGAACGCGTCCCGCAGCTCGGCCAGCGACGCCTCGGGCACCTCTGACGCCCCGGACGCCCCGGACGGCTCCGACCCCGCCGATGCCTCACCGGGCTCGGGTGGCTCCGCCAGGGGCAGCGCCGCCGCCTCGTCCCGCACGGTCACCGCGATGCTCCGCTGCCGGTCCCGGGTCTGCTGCGCGGCCGCGGCCTCCCGGGCGGCGACCCCGGCCGAGATCCGGGCCGCGTCGGCGTCGGCCCGCAGCCGGGCGGCTTCGTCGGTACCGGTCCGTTCCCGCTCCTGCAAGGCGGGCCGGCGGGCCAGCTCCTCGCACAGCGCGGAGAGCGCCTCGGCGCGCCGGCGGGCCCCGGCGGCGGTCCGCTCGAGACCGGGCCGGTCGGTGGTGAGCCGGTCGGCGCGCTCGTCGAGCGCCGCGACCTCGGCCCGGCACTCCTCGTAGGCGCGGACGGCCTCGTCGCGCTCCCGGTCCGCATCGGCCGCGGCCGCGGTCAGCTCGTCCAGGGTCGGACGGCGGTCCCGCACCGCGGCGAACCGTTCCCGCAGCCCGCGGTCGGCCTCCAGATCGGACTCGAGCGCCGCGATCCGGGACGCCCGCTCCTCGGTCTCGGCGACCAGCCGGACCCGGACCTGCTCGGCGGCGTCCTCGTCGTGCAACGCCGGGTTCGGCGGGACGACCAGCTCGATGCCGGGCGCGGAATCGCCCTCCGCGCTCAGCGCGGCCGTGGACCCGACGGCGACCAGGCAGGCCGGCAGCAGCCGCGCCTCGTCGAGCTCGGCGCGGGCGCGGGGCGCGTCGACCGGGTCGTTGAGCAGCACCCCGGCCGCGAGGTGCGGCAGCCGCTCCAGCACCGGCCCGCGGTCGGCGGCCGGCAGCATCGCCAGGTAGCGGCGCCCGGACCAGGCGGTGATCCTCGCCTGCTCCAGCACCTGCAGCACCGACTCGATCTCCGGCGGGTCGGGCAGCAGGCCGCCGTCGCCGAGGGCGTGCAGTGCGCGCTCGTCCCGGCGCTGGTCGCCGAGCAGCCCGGTCCGTTCCCGTTCCGCGGAGCCGATCGCCGCGGTGATCCGCTCGACGACCAGGCCGGCATCGGCGTCCGGGCGGACCGTCTCGACGCCCAGCAGCTCCGCGGGCCGAGTCTCGGCGACCAGCTCCTCGCTCGCGGCCGCTGCGGTGGCCCGCGCCGTCTCCGCGGTCGCGGCGGCGGCGCGCGCGGTGCCGGCCGCGTCCTGTGCGGCGGTCCGGCGATCCTCGGCGGCGCGGCGGGCCTCTCGGATCCCGGCGGCGGCGTCGTCGGCGTCGGTCAGCGCGGTCGCCGTCGCGGCGGCGGCCTGCTCGGCGGCGGGGGCCTCGTGCTCGACGTCGTCGGGGCCGGAACCCGCGTTCAGGTGCCCGGCGGTGACGGCCGCGGTGATCCGCCGGTCCAGGTCCGCCAACGAGTCAGTGGCCTGGGACACCCCGCTCTCGGCGCGGACCGCGTCGGCGGTGCGGTCGACCTGCTCGGTGTGCGCCGCGGCGGCCCGTTCCTCGGCGGTGGCCCGGGCCTGTTCGGCCGTGGCCGCGGCGGCATCGGCCTCGGCGGCGGTCGTGAGCAGTGCCGCGGACAGCGCGCGGGCGGCGTCCTGCCGGGCCGCCAGCGCCGGCCGCGCCTTCTGCTCCTCCTCGTCGACGCGGCCGCGGAGCCGGGCGGCCTCGGCCGCGGCGACCCGGTGGGCCAGCACCGGCTCGACCGCGTCCCGCGCGGCGGAGACGGCCGCGGCCTCGTCGCGCTCCCGGGTGGCCGTGCCCGCAACCTGCTCGGCCTCCTCGACGGCCAGCCCCGCGGTCACCCGGCGCAGCTCACCGACCGTGTCCTTCAGTCGCTGCGCGACCCGCCCCGCCTCCTGCTCGGCCTCGAGCGCCTCGTCGGCGGCCGTGGCCGTCGTCCCGGCACGGGTGGTCTCGGAGACGCGGCGGGCGGCGACCGACGCGGCCGTGTCCCGCAGCGCCTCGCGGGCCCCGGTCTCCGCGGTCCGCGCGGTCGCGGCGTCGTCCTCGGCGGCCACCATCGGCTCCAGCCGGGACAGCGTGCCGTCGACGAACTCCCGCTCGGTCTCCAGCTCCTCCCGCTCGGCGAGCCGGTCGGCGTAGCCGGCCACCAGCTCGGCGACGTTCTGCGGCTCGGCCGGGTCGAGCACCGCGCGGAGCAGGAAGTCGACGAACGCCTCGTCGGTCGGGAACGAGAACGCCTCGGCCGCCTCGCCCTCGCCGGCGTTCATCGCCCGCTGGTAGCGGAACAGCTCCGGGTCCAGCCCGACGTCGACCAGGTGCCGGGTCCAGTCCCGGTGCCCGGTCTCCCAGGCCAGCTCGCACTCCGGCTGCTCGCGCTGCGCGGTGAGCAGCCGGTCCTTGAACGACGCCATCGTCACCCGGCGCCCCTCGTGGGTGAGCGGCAGGTCGTCCAGCCCGAGGCCCGGGACCGGCCGGAACGCGTACCAGGCGTCGGCCAGCTTCTCCGGGTCCGACGACGCGACGTGCCCGCGCCACTCGGACACCTTGCCGGTGACCAGCAGCCTCCCGGTCCGGACGTGCATCCACTCGCACACCACGTGCGCGACGTCCTCGCCGAGCACGAAGTTCTCCAGCACCGTCGTGCTGCTGGTGCCGACGACCTGGCGGCGGCCGGGCAGCAGCACCGAGAAGATCAGCTTGAGCAGCACCGACTTGCCGCCGCCGTTCTCCAGGAACAGCACCGACGCCGGCGAGGGCCGCCGCGGCGTGCGGTCCACGGCGTCCGGGGCGAACAGATCCTCCTGCACCGCGACCTGCACCGGCCGGCCGACGCCCCGGAAGTCCAGCGAGACATCCTGGTAGCGGGCTGCGGTCGGGCCGACCGAGAAGAGGCGGACCCGGGTCAGCTCATACATCAGGGGCCTTCGGCTCGTGAGCGGTTATCGAGGTCCCCACCGTGATAACCACTCACGAGCGACGCGGTCGCGCTCCCGGCAGGCAGCACGCCGAGCGAGAGCAGCTCGTCGAACGCCCGCTGGGCGGCCAGCTCGCGGACCTGGACCTGGTAGCGCGGGGTGGTGCGGTAGGCGCCCTCGGCCCCGACCGGGACCAGGAACCCCTGGTCGGCCAGGAACCGCAGCGCCTTGCCGACGATGCCGCGGGTGGTGGACTCGCCGGCCCGGCCGTCCTTGGTCGCGGTGGTCTCCGGGCGGCGCAGCCAGACCCGCCAGACCTCCTCCAGCTGCGGCGCGTCCGACTCGGGATCGGCCGGACCCTCGGCGTGCTCGTTCAGCACCCGGCAGGCCTCCCGCACCGCCCCGTCGACCAGCTCGATCGAGACCCGGCCGACGTAGCTGTCGTCGCCGAGGTCGTCCGGGCGCGGGAACGCCAGCGCGGCGACCGCGAGGTGCGCGATCCCGTGCAGCACCTTGTCCGCCTGCCGGTTCGCCAGCGCCGTGCGGCGGGCGTAGGAGTCCATCCGGATCTCGAACACCGAGCCCTCGGTCGCGGCCAGCACGATCCCCGGCCCGCTGTCGACGGCCAGCACGACCAGCCCGAGCCCGGACGCGACCCGCTGCACCGCGTCGGCGAACTCGTCGTCGTCGCGATAGCGCTGGACGAGCTCGGCGTAGTCCGGGTCGCGGCCGGGCAGCGCCTTGGGCCGCATCCCGAACGCGACCAGCCGGGCGGCGGACTCGATCCCGCTCACCGCGCCTCCCCCTCGACCTCGGCCAGCGCGAGCAGCAGGTCCGCCCCGCCGAACTCCGGATCGTGCAGCACCGTGCCGTCGTCCACCGCGACCAGCACCGACGGGTCACCCTGGGTGCGGGCGGTCCCGACCGCCGTGCCGACGGCGTGCACGGCGCGCAGCGCGACCAGCTGCGTCACACCGGTCCCCGCCTCCCGCGCCCGGGCCAGGGCACTCGACAGCCGCACCGGCCGGGCCGGGCCGCCGGCACCGCCGGGCAGCACCGCGTCGGTCGCGGTCCAGGTGTCCTGCCCGAACCGCTCCGGCGGCTGCGGCGCCAGCTCCGGCTCGGGCATCTCGGCGCCGAACGGGTCGCGGTCGGCCGGCGGGGTCAGCAGCGTCTCGACCAGCCCGCCGAGTCCGGGTACCGACGGGTTCCGGAGCCCGGTCCCGGCCGCGAAGTACGCCGTCACCGGGTCGTGCGCGGTCCCGACCGTCAGCCCGAGGGCGGGCCGCAGCAGCTGCCCGAAGACGTCGACCGAGGCCCGCTTCGGCCGCCCGGAGAACTGCTGGCGGTCCTGCTCGGCGCGGAACGCGGCCCCGGCCTCCTGCAGCCGGGTCTGCAGCTGGGTGTGCCGCTGGATGCAGTCGTCGACGACCTCCACCAGGTCGGCCGCCTGCCGGCGACGGTCCGGCTCGGTCGCCTCGTCGCGGGCGTCGGCGATGTTGGCCTTGATCACGGTCTCCGCCCGGTACCGCGCCTCGATGTGGGTCAGGGCCTCGTTCAGCAGCTGCGGAACCGCGTCCAGCCAGTCCACCGACCGGACGTCGCGGCGGGTGGCCTCCAGCTTCCGGCGCAGCATCTCGGCGTACTGCACGGTGCGGTAGCGGGCCTGCTCGGCGGCCAGCCGGGCGTCACCGAGCCGGCCGCGGACGATCAGGTTCTCCAGCTTCGTCTCGGCCGCCTCCTGGGCCGACTCGACGTCGGTGTCCAGCGCCCCGACCAGCACGTTGATCGCCTCGTCGGACGCCCGCAGGTACACCCCGCCGTCCGGCGCGGCCACCTCGACCAGCAGCTTGAAGTCGAACCGGCGGCGCTGGTAGCGCCCCTGCGCGTCGGTGCTGCCGTACTCGACGGCGAACCCGCGGTCGATGCTCCCGACGTTGATCAGGTTGTCGATCACCCAGTGCGCGACCCTGGCGTGCTCGGAACGCGGGGCCCGCGGCGCCTGGGCCGCGACGAAGGGCAGCAGCCGGCGCACGACCTCGGTGTGGTCGGCCCCGTGGTCGAAGTCCATCGCCAGGGTGACCTGGTCGATCGCCTGCAGCCCGATCTCGCCCATCTGGTACCCGGTCGCGTCCCACTCGAGACGGCCCTTGCGGGCCTCCAGGTCGTGCAGCGGGGCGGTGCAGGCCAGCGCCTTCATCCGGCGCGCGACGCCCTCGTCCGCAGTCAGGCCCCCGGTCGACACCCGCGGGACTCTACGTCAGCGGTGATCGGCACCCGCCGGCCCGAGCCCCGCCCCGGGCGCCCCTGGGCACGACCGGTGCAGCCCGTGGTCCGGCCGCTCACCGGGAGGCCAGCAGCGACCGGTAGGACGGCACGTCCGGCGCCGGCTCGGCGGCCAGCAGGGCGTGCGCGACCGCCCGCGCGGTCACCTCCGCGACCGCGGCCTGCAGCGCGTACAGCGTCCCCGGATCCGGGGCCGGGCAGGTCCCGGTGGCCAGGCCGAACGCGGCGTCACCGTCCATCAGGGTGTGCACCGGGGAGATCGCGCGGGCCAGCCCGTCGTGCGCGAGGGCCGCCAGCCGGGCGCTGCCTGCCTTGTCCAGGGACGCGTCGGTGGCCACCAGGACCAGCGTCGTCGCCGCCCCCACCGCGCGGGTGTGCGCGGCGTGCGCGGCCGCGAGCCGCTCCCGGGCCGCGGTGTCCGGGGGCGCGTCGCCGAACTCGCCGGGCAGCCCGCTGCGGGTGCCGAGCACCTCGCCGGTGCGCGGGTCCACCGTCGACCCGGCGGCGTTGAGCACCACCAGCGCGGCCACCGTCGGGCCACCGGGCGCCGCGGAGCCGGAGCGGTCGAGCACCGCCGAGGCGGAGCCGATCCCGCCGCGCAGCCCGCCTGCGACGGCGCCGGTGCCGGCCCCGACCGAGCCCTGTGCCACCGGCCCGTCGTGCGCGTCGTCGTAGGCGGCGGCGCCGGTGCCGGCGTCCGGCCGGGCACGCACGTCCCCGCCGCGGCCGAGGTCGAACACCACCGCCGCCGGGACGATCGGCACGACCGCGCCCGCCACCGGGAAGCCCGCGCCGTCGCGTTCCAGGCGGGACATCACCCCGGACGCCGCGTCCAGGCCGAACGCGCTCCCCCCGGACAGCGTGATCGCGTGCACCCGCTGCACGGTGGCCTGCGGGTCCAGCAGGTCGGTCTCCCGCGTCCCCGGCGCGGCGCCCCGGACGTCCGCCCCGGCCACGGCCCCGCCGGGCGGAGCCAGCACGACGGTGCTGCCGCTACGGGCCCCCGCCCCGGTCACCGCGGCGTGCCCCACCCGCAGCCCCGCGACGTCGGTCAGCCCGTTCCGTTGCCCCGCCCGCACGGCACCCAGTCTCCTCCCCCACCTGGAACCCACGGCGTGGAGCCGTGATGCGCCTGGGCCGCCCCGGAAACCGCATCACGGCTCCACGCCGCGCACTCGGGTTCAGTCGTCCTGCGCGTCCTGGGCGTCCTGCTTGCCGCCGCGCAGGCGCTTCACCACGAGGAAGATCAGCAGCAGCGCGCCGAAGCCGCCCAGCACCGGAGCCAGCCGCTTGAACACCGGGGCACCCGCGGAGTCGAGCAGGTCGATGGCCTCGACCGGGTTGCTCTGCGGCTGCCGGGGTGTCGACGCCGCCGGGGCCGGGGTCGCGGTCTCGGCGCGCTCGCCCGGAGCCGGCGGGACGGTCGGGATCGGGCTCGTCTCGTCGGCCGCGTGCTTCGGGCCGGCACCGTTCGACCCGGCGGACCCGGCAGCGCCCGGCCCGGTCAGCTTGTCCGCCACGCAGGACGAGAACTGACCGATGATCTTGTCGGCGACGTCGGCGATGACGCCGCGGCCGAACTGGGCCGGCCGGCCGGTGACGGTCATGTCGGTGACCATCGTGACCGAGGTCTTGTCCGGGCCGTCGGCGACCATCGTGCCGGTGACGGTGGCCTTGGCGGTGCCGTTACCCCGGGCGTCCCGGCCGCTGGCGTCGATGACGACCTTGTGGTTGGCGTCGTCGCGCTCGATGTAAGTGCCCTTGCCCTTGTAGGTCAGGGAGATCGGGCCGAGCTTGACCTTCACCGTCCCGGTGAACGAGTCGTCCTCGTAGTCGCTCAGGGTCGCCCCGGGGAAGCACGGCGCGATGAGCTCCGGGTCGTTGAGGGCCTTCCAGGCGTCCTCGATCGGCGCCTCGATCGTGAACTTGTTCTCCAGCTGCATCTCTCACTGCCTCCTCGTCCGGGGCGAACAGCACGGGGCGCCTGCCCGCAGGTCGGCGGACAGGCGCCCCGTGCCTCGTACTCGCTTCAGCCCACTCAGCCGGCCGCGGTCAGCACCGCGCGTCCGGTGAGCACCTTCGCCAGGTGCTCACGGTAGTCGGCCGCGGCGTCGGCGTCACTCGGAGCCGAGGTGCCCTCGGTCGCGTGCTCGGCCGCCGCCTTGGCCACGTCCGGTCCGGCCGCCTGACCGACCAGGGCCCGCTCGACGCCGGTCGCCCGGATCGGCACGTTGCCCATGTTGGTCAGACCGACGCGGGCCTCGGCGATCTTCCCCGCGTCCACCTTCAGCGCGACGGCGACGGCCACCATCGACCACGCCTGGGCGACCCGGTTGAACTTCTCGTAGTGCACCTTCCAGCCGGTGTACTTCGGGAACCGGATCATGGTGAGGATCTCGCCCTCGCCGATGGCGGTCGTGAAGTAGTCCTGGAAGAAGTCCGCCGCGGTGACCAGGCGGGTCCCGCCCTGGCCCAGGATCACGAACTCCGCGTCCAGGGCGAGCGCGGCCGCTCCCAGGTCACCGGCCGGGTCGGCGTGCGCCAGCGCGCCGCCCAGGGTGCCGCGGTGCCGGACCTGCGGGTCGGCGACCGTCTCGGTGGCCTGCGCGACCAGCTCGACGTGGGAGTTCACCAGGTCGTTGCGCATCACGTCGTGGTGGGTGGCCATGGCGCCGACCATGACGTAGTTCTCGTCCTCGCCGATCCGCTTGAGCTCGGGGATCCCGCCCAGGTCGATGACGACGGACGGTGCGGCCATCCGCAGCCGCAGCACCGGGAGCAGGCTCTGGCCGCCGGCGAGGATCTTGGCGTCCTCGCCGCCCTGCTGCAGCGCCTGCACGGCCTCCTCGACCGAGGACGGCCGGACGTAGTCGAACTTCGCCGGGATCACTGGACCTCTCCCTTGGGGTTGTTCGGGTCGATCGAGCCGAGGCCGGCGCCGGGCGCGTGGACGTCGCTCGGCGTCTGCTGGGCCGCGTGGCCCCGGGCCTTCTGCAGGGCCCGCCAGACCCGCTGCGACGTCGTCGGCATCTCGATCTCGGTGACGCCGAGGTGCCGGACCGCGTCCAGCACGCCGTTGACGATCGCCGGGGTGGAGGCGATGGTGCCGGCCTCGCCGACACCCTTCACCCCGAGCGGGTTCGTCGTCGACGGGGTCGACACCGTCTCGCTGGTGAAGCCGGGCAGGTCGGCCGCGGACGGGATCGTGTAGTCGACGAACGTGGCGTTGACCAGGGTTCCCTGGTCGTCGTAGTTGGCCTCCTCGAACAGTGCCTGCGCGATGCCCTGGGCGAGGCCGCCGTGCACCTGGCCCTCGACGAGCAGCGGGTTGATCACGGTGCCGATGTCGTCCACGCAGACGTAGTTGCGCAGGTTCACCCGGCCGGTCTCGGTGTCGACCTCCATGGCACACAGGTGGGTGCCGTGCGGGAAGGAGAAGTTCTCCGGATCGAACACCGCGTCCGAGTCCAGCGAGGGCTCCATCCCCTCCGGGTAGTCGTGCGCCATGAACGCGGCGAACGCGATCTCCTGGATGGACTTGCCCTTGTCGGTGCCCTTGACGGTGAACGCGCCGCCCGAGAACTCGAGGTCGTCCTCGGATGCCTCGAGCAGGTGCGCGGCGATCTTCCTCGCCTTCTCGATCACCTTGTCGGCCGCGTTGACGACGGCGATGCCGCCGACGGCCAGCGACCGGGACCCGTAGGTGTCCAGGCCCTTCGGCGCCACCTGGGTGTCACCGTGCAGGATCTCGACGTCGTCGAACGGCACGCCCAGCCGATCCGCGACGATCTGCGAGAACCCGGTCACGTGGCCCTGGCCGTGCGGCGAGATGCCGGTGGTCACCTCGACCTTGCCGGTGGCAAGCATCCGCACGCTCGCGGCCTCCCAGCCGCCTGCGCCGTAGTCCAGCGAGCCGAGCACCCGGGACGGCGCGAGGCCGCACATCTCGGTGAAGGTCGAGATGCCGATGCCCAGCTGCACCGGGTCGCCCGAGCGCCGCCGCTCCTCCTGCTCGCGGCGCAGCCCGGCGTAGTCGAACAGCTCCATCGCGCGCTGCGTGGCCTGCTCGTAGTTACCGGAGTCGTAGGTCAGCGTGGAGACCGTGGTGTACGGGAACTCGTCGTGGGCGATCCAGTTCTGCTCGCGCAGCTCCATCGGGTCCCGGCCGAGCTCGTGCGCGAGCTCGTCCATCATCCGCTCGATCCCGAAGGTGGCCTCGGGGCGGCCCGCGCCGCGGTAGGCGTCGGTGAGCGTCTTGTTGGTGAAGACGGTCGAGCAGGTGAACCTGTACGCGGGGATCTTGTAGATGGCGTTGAACATGAACGCGCCGAGTACCGGCACGCCCCCGCCGATCAGTGCCAGGTACGAGCCCATGTCGGCGTAGAGGTGCACGTCGAAGCCGGTGATCGTGCCGTCCTTGCGGGCGGTCATCACCAGGTCCTGGATCTGATCCCGGCCGTGGTGCGCGGCGAGCATCGACTCGCTGCGCGTCTCGGTCCACTTGACCGGCTTGCCGAGCTTCTGCGCGAGCAGCACGCAGAGCATCTCCTCGGGCAGCACCGCGAGCTTGCCGCCGAAGCCGCCGCCCACGTCCGGGGCGATCACCCGCAGCTTGGACTCCGGCACCCCGAGGGTCACCGTGGTCATCGTGCGCAGGATGTGCGGCACCTGGGTGGCGGACCAGATGGTGAGCTGCTCGCCGGTCGGGTCCACGACGCAGGAACGGGGCTCCATGAACGCCGGGATCAGCCGCTGCTGGCGGAACCGGCGGCGGACGACGATCTGGTCGTCGTCGGCCTCGGCCGTCTTGATCGCCTCGGCGACGTCACCGCCGGAGCCGGCCGCGCCGGAGTCGAAGACCCAGGTCGCCGAGACGTTGCTGCCCAGGTCCGGGTGCACCAGGTCGGCACCGTCCTGGGCGGCGGCCTCCATGTCCAGGATCGGGTCGAGCGGCTCGTAGTCGACGTCGACCAGGTCAGCGGCGTCCCGGGCCGCCGCGGCGGACCGCGCGACGACGACGGCGACGCCCTCACCGGAGAAGTTGACCCGGCCGGTGGCGAGCACCGGGCGCTGCGGGGCCTTCTGGTCCGGGGTGATCGGCCACGCGTTGGGCAGGCCGACCTCCTCGGCGCCCAGGTCGGCGGCGGTGTAGACGCCGAACACCCCCGGGGCCTTCTCGGCCTCGGCCTTGTCGATCGAGTTGATCGTCGCCCGGGCCAGCGTGGAGCGGACCACCGCGACGTGCACGGTGCCCGGTAAGGCGATCGAGTCGGTGTAGCTGGTACGACCGGTGATCAGGCGCTGGTCCTCCTTGCGGACCCGCGACCTGCCGATCTCTGTCGTGGTGGGCTCGGCGGTCGTCGTCAACTCAGTTCCCTCCGGCGACCGGGGCGGGGGACACGGACTGCCCCGGCTTCATGTTCTGCGCCGCGCTCTGCACCGCCCGAACGATGTTCTGGTAGCCCGTGCAGCGGCAGAGGTTGCCCTCGATGCCCTCCCGGACCTCCTGCTCGTTCGGGTCGGGGTTGTCGCCCAGCAGGTCGACCGCGGCCATGATCATTCCCGGCGTGCAGTAGCCGCACTGCAGGCCGTGGCACTCGCGGAAGGCCTCCTGCACCGGGTGCAGGTTCCCCTCCCGGGCCAGCCCCTCGATGGTGGTGACCTCGCTGCCGTCGGCCTGGACCGCGAGGACCGAACAGGACTTCACGCTCTGCCCGTTCAGGTGCACGGTGCAGGCACCGCAGTTGCTGGTGTCGCAGCCGATCAGCGTCCCCGTCTTGCCCAGCGTCTCCCTCAGGTACTGCGCGAGCAACATGCGGGGCTCGACGTCGTCGGCGTAGTTCACGCCGTCGACGGTGACCCGGACCTCTGTCATGAACTCTCACTCCTCGTACGCGATCACGCACTCGAGTCGCACGGGATCTACCGGGGACATCGTTCGAGGAACGCCGTGCGCGGTCGCGACCGCGCCGGCGCGCCTGGAGTGCCGCCACGATGGGTGTGGCGGCGCCCACATCACACTCCCGATCTTCCTGGGAGGCAAGGCACGACGCGACGGGACGACGCGCGCGACAGCCGCGCCGTGCCGGGAGTGACCGGGGGATCGTCGGATTCCTGCCCGCAGCCGCGGAGCAGCTGGGAACATCAGACCGCAGAAACGGATCCGTGACACAACACGAATCACCCGTTCAGACCAGCCCGGATGGGGTGGTCAGCGGTCGGACGGACAGGTCAGCCTAACCTGCGTGACCGGCGTTTCCAGGCCCCACCGGGCGCAGCGGTGCCGCCGTCCGGTGCACCCGGGCACCCCACCAGAGCCCGGCGCCGTAGCCCAGATCGTCCAACCGGTGCGCGAGCAGGTGACGCAGCGGGTCCATCCGCACCTTCGGGTCCCGGTCCCGGTGGATCCACCAGTCGGCGAGCCCCTCGGCCACCCCGGCCACGGCGACCGCCCGCCGGGCCCGGGCGGAGAAGGGCAGGGCGAGCGCGGCGACCGGCCAGAAGTGCCGGGTCAGCGCGGACGCCAGCTGCCACAGCGCGCCGGACAGGCCGAGCGCGGTCAGCCGGGCCGCGGTGCGCCGGGGGTGGTCGAGCCGGTGCAGCCTGCGGGAGAGCCGCTCGGTGGCCGCCACGGTGATCGCGGCCGCGGCGGCGGTGGCGCCGCGGCGCTGGGCGAGCAGCAGCAGGCAGACCGCGGCGGTCCACGGCGAGAGCACCACCGGCGGCACCGCGCCCGGGTGCCGGAGCGCGAGCGGGGCCGCCCCGGTGCCGTAGAACGCCTTGCGACGCAACCACTCCGCAGGTGCCGTGCGGTGGTCGTGCGCCACCCGCGACACCGGTTCGAAGCGCATCGCCCAGCCGGCCGCGTGCAGCCGCAGCACCAGGTCGACGTCCTCGGCGACGTGCATGGCCGGGTCGAACGGGGCCTCGCCGACAGCGGCCACCCGCACCAGCAGCGCCGCGCTGGGCACGTAGGCCACCCGGGAGCGCGGGACGATCAGGGCCGGGTCCGGGCCGAGGTCCAGGGAGGACCGGACGGCCTCGTAGCGCCCGACCGCCCCGCGGAGCCCGGTCCCGTGCCCGGGGTCGAGCGCGACGATCCGTGGGGCGACCAGGCCGACGGCCGGGTCGGCCAGGTGCCCGAGCAGGGGCGGCAGCCAGCCGGGTTCCGGGACCACGTCGGAGTCGAGGAACAGGACGTAGGGCGTGCCGGCGGCGGCGAGTCCCGCGTTGCGGGCGGCCGCCGGTCCGTGCGGGGTGTCGTGCCGCAGCACCGTGCCGCCGGCCGCCTCGACGCTGCGGCGCAACGGTTCCGGCTCGGTCGACCCGTCGTCGACGACGATCAGCCCGCCCAGCTCCCGCGGCTCGCACGGGCCGGCCGGATCCCGCGGCCCGCCCGCGTCCGCCGGCGGGCGCGCCGCGACCGGCCCCGGCGCGGCGACCGGCCCCAGCGCGGCGAGCAGCCGGTCCAGCGACCGGTCCTTCACCGGGACGACGACGGTCACCTCCGCGGGGCGCACCTGCGCCGCGGGCGGGTCCGGGACGGGGTGCACGAGGCCGGCGTCGAGCAGCGTGCGGGCCAGCGCCCGGTGGGTGGGCGTCTCGACGACCAGCGGCCGGCCGGGCGGAGGCAGCAGCGCCCTGGCCCGCGCCGAGAGGTGCACCAGCCGGGGCGGCGCGCCGCCGAGCAGCGCCGCGCCACCGTCGATCCGCCGGGTGCGCCGGTCGGGCAGCACCCGGAACCCGTCCGGGAGTCGCCGGTCCGACGGGCCGGTGGACGCGCCCGCGCCGGAGCTCGAGAGGTCGGAGCGGGTGTCGGCGGCGGTCACCGCCCGAGCGTTCCATCCGGGGCGGCCGCGGGTCGACTCCGCCCGGCAACCGCGGGCCTGCTCCCGCGCCGGGACCGTGGTCCGGGCCGCCCGCGCCCGACCGGGCGGTGCGGAGCCCGGTCCACGCCGCAGCCGCTGCCACAGCGGCTGCGGAGCCCCGGCCCGGGCCCGCACACTCGTCGTCGTGCCCGATCTCCTCCCCCGGTACGACACCGCGACCCTGGCCGACGTCCTGCCCTCCCTGCTGCACGCGATCGGCGCCCCGCTCGACGACCGCCCGCCCGCGTTCGCGCTGCCGCGGGCCCGCGCGGCGGTGCTCCTGCTGGTCGACGGCCTCGGCCACGAGCTGCTGGCCGCGCACGCCGCGGACGCCCCGGTGCTGGCCGGGCTCGCCGACGCCGGTCCGCTGACGGTCGGGTTCCCCTCGACCACCCCGATCAGCCTCACCTCGCTGGGCACCGGGTTGCCGCCGGGCGCGCACGGCACGCTGGGGCTGACGTTCCGGGTGGACGGCGAGCTGCTCGACGCGCTCAGCTGGTCGGCCGGGCGCAAGGACCTGCGGGACAAGCTCGTCCCGGAGCGGGTGCAGCCGGAACCGACCGTGCTGGAGCGGGCCGCCGACGCCGGCGTCGCGGTGCGGGCGGTGTCCCCGCTGGAGTTCCGGACCTCCGGTCTCACCCGGTCCGGCCTGCGTGGCGGCGAGTACCGCGGGGTCGCGGCACTGGGCGACCTCGCCGTCCAGATCCTGGACGGGGTGGACGGTGCCGGGCCGCGGCTGGTCTACGCCTACCACGCCGACCTGGACAAGATCGGCCACATGTACGGCCCCGGCACGCCGGCCTGGCGCTGGCAGCTGCGGCAGATCGACGCGCTGCTCGCGATGCTCCTCGAGGCGCTGCCCGCCGGGACGCTGCTGGCCGTCACCGGCGATCACGGGATGGTCACGGTCGACCGGCTCACCGACGCCGATGCCGACCCGGCGCTGCAGGACGGCGTCGCGCTGCTCGGCGGCGACCCCAGGGCCCGGCACGTCTACACCCGGCCGGGCGCCACCGACGACGTGCTGGCCGCCTGGCGGGCCACCCTGGGCGACGACGCGTGGGTCGTGTCCCGCGCCGAGGCGGTCGCCGACGGCTGGTTCGGACCGGTCGGGGACCGGGTGCGGGACCGGATCGGCGACGTCGTCGTCGCGCTGCGCGGGAGCGCCGCGGTGGTGCGCCGCGAGGCGGAGCCGTACCTGTCGTCGTTCCCGGGGCAGCACGGCTCGTTGACGCCGGCCGAGCAGCTCGTCCCGCTGCTCGTGCACTCCTGATCACTCGGACCTGATCACTCGGACGGTGCGCGCAGCCGTCCGGTCTCCGGGTCCGGGTCCCAGGCGGCGATCCGCGCCGCGGCCCGACGGACGATCGCGTCGAGCAGGACCCGTCCCTCCTCGGCGGACGCCCCGGCCGGGTCGCCCAGGACCCCGTTCGGGCTGACGGCCGCGATCCCGCCCGCCCGCATCGCGTCGATGATCCCGCGCAGCGGCCGGGTCTCGCCCGCGGCCGCCCGGTCGGTGCGGACCAGCTCCGGACCCAGGTGGGCGAGCAGCGAGGTCTCGTACCGCCCGGCGTGGGCGTCCAGCGGCACCCCCGGCACCGTGGCGGCGCAGGGCAGCCAGCCGGCGTCGCGGCCCTCGTACCGCAGCCGGGTCACCGCAGACGACAGTGCCGCGACGTTGCCGCCGTGCCCGTTGAGCAGCGCCAGCCGGGACGCCCACCGGCAGGCCGACCGGCCGTACTCGACCAGCACGGTGCGCAGCGCCTCCTCGCCGATCGACACGGTGCCGGGGAAGCCCTCGTGCTCCCCGGCAGCGCCGTAGGGCAGCGACGGGGCCAGCACGAACGACGGCTCCGTGTCGTGCAGCGCGGTGTCGTGCAGCGCGGTGTCGTGCAGCGCGGTCGCGACCGCGGTCGCGACGGCGGTGTCGGTGCCCAGCGGCAGGTGCGGGCCGTGCTGCTCGGTCGAGCCGACCGGTACGAGCAGCGTGTACGGCCCTTCCGTGAGGTCGGTCCAGGTCAGGTCCGCGAGCAGCACGTGGACATCCTGCCCCGCACGGGGTCCTCGCGCGTCACCCGTGCTCCCTCGCGGATCGCGGAGTCCATCCGGCGCGGCGCCAGCGCGTCGCCGATCCGGTGCACCGCCCAGGGTCCCCCGGAGAGCTCCGTCCACAGCCCCGCCCCGGCCACTGTGGATGGACCGTCCACGACGACCGCCGCGACCTCACGCCGCTCGGTGCGCCCGGTCGGGTGGTGCAGCACCTCGACCGCCCTGCTCTGGGTACCGATACGCGTCACCTCCAGCACGGCCCGGTCGGTGCGGCACCGGATCCCGGCCGCGTGCGCCCGGCGCCGGAAGCCCTCGCGGTCCAGGGTGAGTCCGAGGTCCTGGCCGACGACCAGGGCCGGGGTGAGGATCTCGACCTCGTGCCCGCGGGCGGCGAGCAGCTCCGCGGTCGAGGTGGCCTGGTGGAACCCGAGCTCGTCGACGACGAGGACCGGGCCGTCCGGCAGGCGGACGCCGGCCAGCACGTCGTCGACAGGGACGGTCAGCCGGTCCGGGTCCCAGTGCGGCGGGGCGGGCACCGATCCGGTGGCGAGGACGACGGCGTCCGGGCGGTGCCCGGCGACGAAGGCTCGGTCCACGGTGGTCCGGTACCGGATCGCGGCCCCCGCCTCGCGCACCTCGCGCAGCAGGTCGGTGACCACGTACCCGAGCTCGGCCCGGCCGGGAGCGGTCGCCGCCGCGGCGAGCCGACCGCCGGGGGCTCCGGCACGCTCGGCGAGCAGCACCCGGTCACCGCGGGCAGCCAGCGACGCGGCCGCGGACAACCCGGCCGGCCCGGCACCGACGACGAGGATCCGGTCCCGGTCCCGGTTCGTGGCCGACGGTCTCCGGAGGTGCGCCGGGGTACGCGGAGCAGAGCCCCCGCGCAGCGGAACGTCCGGGCTCGCGAGCAGCAGCCGTTCCCGGCCGGCATCGGGGTTGACCGCGCACCACAGCGGCAGGTTGAGACCGACCCGGCCGATGCAGTCCTGGTTGCAGCCCACGCAGCGGCGCACCGGCCGTCCGGCCAGGGCCTTCGCCGCGAAGTCCGGGTCGGCGATCTGCCCGCGGGCGACGCCGACCAGGTCGCACTCCTCGCGCCCCAGCGCCGCGGCGGCCTGCCCGGGCGTGGTGAACCGTCCGACGCCGATCACCGGGATGTCCGATCCGGCGTCCCGCACGGCCCGGCGCAGCGTCGCGGCGAGGTGACCGGCGTACCCGGAGGGGGTGTGCATCGACGGTTCGACGAGGTGCAGCGTCGACGTGGCGACCCCGATCGAGGTGTTGAGGTGGTCGACCAGGCCGGTGCCGGCGAGCCGGCGGGCGAGGTCGGCGCCGTCGTCGGGGGTGATGCCGCCGGGAACCCGCTCGTCGGCGCCGATCCGCAGGCCCAGCACCGGGCCCGGCCCGATCGTCTCGCGGACGGCGGCCACGACGTCGAGCACCAGCTTCGCCCGGCGGGCCCGGTCGCCGCCCCAGGCGTCGGTCCGCCGGTTGGTGGCCGGGGAGAGGAACAGCCGCAGCAGGGAGGCGTGCGAGCACTGCAGCTCGACGCCGTCGAACCCGCCCTCGACACAGCGGGCGGCGACGTCGGCGAACCCGGCGACGATCCCCGCGATCCCGGCGGCGTCAAGCTCGGCGGGGACCTCCCGGAACATCGGATCGGGCAGGGCCGACGGCCCGACGACGGGTTCGCGCGAGTACAGGCCGGAGCCCTGCGCGCCGTTGTGGTTGAGCTGGGCGAGCACGACCGCGCCGTGTCGCCGCACCGCTTCGGTGATCAGCCGGTATCCGGGCAGGACCGCCGGGTCGTGGCCGCGGATCAGCCGTTCGTAGGGCCGGTCGTGCGGGTGCACGGCGTGCTCCTCGGTGATCACGAGTCCGGCACCGCCCGCCGCCCGCGCCGCGTAGTAGGCGGCGTGCCGCTCGGTGGGCAGGCCGCCCTCGGCGAACCCGGTGAGATGCGCGGTGAACACGATCCGGTTCCGCAGCTCGCGGCGCCCGAGCCGCAGCGGTGTCCCGGGTGTCACCTCTCCGTCCTCCGAGGGGCGCGAACGTGACACTCGCCGGGCGGGGACCGCCGCGGGGAAGGTGGGACGGCCGGGGTCGTGGGACGGTCGGGCGACACGGCGGCCCTCCCGGACGGCGTCGGCCATGGTGCGCGGGGCCACCCGGTCGCCGGCGACGCTCCGGCCGGGCCCGTCCGGGATCGTCCGGTCCGGGCGCCGCGGCCCGCAGTCGACGACCGCGGCGCACGCCGGCCTGGTCACGGCGCCGGTGTGCACGTCGTGCAGCTCGGCGACGCCGCCGGTGATCCCGCCGCTGACCCCGCGCAGTTCGCTGAACAGCGCCCGGCCGACGCCGGCCCGCTCCAGCCGCGCGTTGGCCGGGGCCAGGTCTCCACAGCGTCCGAGCTGGTGACCGGCGATGGCGTCCGGAGTGGCGAGGGTGACCGCGTACCCGGCCGACGCCAGCAGCTCGGCGAGCCCCGGGCCGGTCCAGTCCCCCAGCGGGTCGCGGACCAGCACCGGGGCTCCGTCCGGCACGCCGGCCGCGGCGAGCATCTCCCGCACCTCCCGGTCCGGGCGGGCGGCTGCCGCCGCAGGCCACACCGGCACGTCCGCCGGGTACGGCACGGCCGACGGCCGCGACCCGGTGGCCAGCACCACCGTCGCACCGTCGGCCTCGGCCGCCGCGACCGCCTCGGCGTCGAGCTCGGATCCCAGCTCGACCCGTACACCGAGCCGGTCCAGCTCGCGTTCCCACCAGGCGACCGGCAGCGCCATCCGGGACCGGCCGGGCAGTGCCGCCGCGGCGTGCAGCAGCCCGCCGAGCCGGTCCGCACGCTCGTGCACCGCCACCGCGTGCCCGCGCAGGGCGTGCGTCCGCGCCGCCTCCAGCCCGGCCGGTCCCCCGCCGACGACGAGCACCGTCCCCGGCTCCTCGCGGTGATCACCGATCGGGCGGTGGATCCGGCCATCGGTGGCCGCCCCGGCCGCCGGATCGTCGATCACCGTGGCCGGCGGGGCGACCGGCGGCTCGGTGCGCTCGTGGCCCGCCCGCGGCTCCAGCTCGTCGGACACGACGGGGTTGCGCGGATCCCGGGCCGCGGCCAGCGCGTTCGACAGCGTGCACGGCCGGATTCGCTCCGGCGTCCCGGCACGGGCCAGCGCGACCAGCTCCGGGTCGGCGATCTGGGCTCTCGTCATCTCGACGAGATCGGCGTCACCGCAGGTCAGCGCCGCCTGTGCGAGTTCCGGCGCGGCGACGCTGCCGGCCAGCACGACGCGGGTCGCGCCGGCCACCGCTCTGCGTACCTCGGCGCAACGCCCGCGCAGGAACGCCTCGGGGGTGTGCAGGTCCGGCCGGGTCGCCGACACCGACAACCCGCTGCCGACGACCGGGACGAGCAGATCCACGTCCCCGGCGATCGTCCGGGCCAGGGCGATGCCGTCGGCCGGGATGATCCCGGCCCACGGCGCCAGCTCGTCCACGCAGAGCCGCACGCCCAGCAGCGCGTCCGGACCGATCGCGTCCCGGACCGCGGCGAGCACCTCGCGCAGCAGCGCCGTCCGATCGGTGCCGTACCGGTCGGTGCGGTGGTTGGTCAGCCCGGAACAGAACTGCCGCAGCAGCGAGTGCTGCCCGGCGGAGATCTCCACCCCGTCCACACCGCTGTCCACAGCCGACCGTGCGGCGTCGGCGAAGCCGTGCACGACCGCGTCGACCTCCGCGCGCCCCATCTCGACCGGGGTCTCCCGGGACACCACGTCGGGGACCGCGGACGGCGCCCACAGCGGGTACCCGGAGTGCGCAGAGCTGCCCTGCCCGCCGGCGTGCGCGAGCCCGGCCAGCACCAGCGTCCCGTGGGGCCGGCACGCCCCGGCCACGGCCGCCCACCCCGCGGCGGCCGGCACCCCGGCTGGCGCCCGATCGTCCGTGCCCGGACCGACCTCGTCGAGATGCGTCCCAGCGGGCCGGGGAGATCCACAATTCCCGCTGTGCTGCATCTCGGCGGGACCGGGGGGCGGGGCGGGGTGCGGAGCGAGGTGCGGGGCGGCGAGGGGCGTGGTGGGGAAGGCGGCGGGTGCGTAGGCGTAGGGGTGGTCCGACGGGTGCACCGAGGCCGGCTCGACGACGACCAGTCCGGCCCCACCGGCGGCCCGTTCGGCGTAGTACGCCACGTGTTCGGCCGTGATCTCCCGCGCGGTGTTCCCCAGGTTCGTCTCGTGCGGCCCGAACACCACACGCGACGGGGCCCGCCGACCGCGCAGGTCGACGGGCCCCGTCAGCAGGTCCGTGTCAGCTCCCCGCGACGGGCACCGACGCGGGCACGGCCTCGGGCTCCGGCGCGAACCCGGCGAGCGGGTTCTCGTCGCAGGCCCGGTCCGGCCGGCGCGGCGGCGGGGCCAGCGAGAGCATCGTCGGCTGCTTCGGCGTGCGGGAGTTCCGCGGCGCCGACCGCGAGTGATCCACGTCCGACTTCGGGATCAGGGTCTCGTCGTTGCGGTCGGCCAGCATCTGCTCGCCGAAGCCCCGCACACACTCCGGGTCCGGGCCGTCGAGGGGCAGGCCGGTGAAGAACTTCGCCGCCATGCACCCGCCCTGGCAGGAGTCGTAGAAGTCGCAGGACGCGCAGGCACCACCGGTCTGTGGCGAGCGCAGCTCGGTGAACAGCTCCGAGTGCTCCCAGACCTCCTTGAAGCCGCCGGTGTCGCGGACGTTTCCGGCCAGGAAGTTCTCGTGGATCGCGAACGGGCAGGCGTAGACGTCGCCGACCGGGTCGATCAGGCAGACCACCCGGCCCGCGCCGCACAGGTTCAGCCCGGGCAGGGCGTCGCCGTAGGCCGACAGGTGGAAGAACGAGTCGCCGGTCAGCACCTGGTCGCCGTGCGCGACCAGCCAGTCGTAGAGCTGGCGCTGCTGAGCCTGGGTCGGGTGCAGCTCGTCCCAGACGTCGGCGCCGCGACCGGACGGGCGCAGCCGGGTGATCCGCAGCTGGGCACCGTACTTGTCGGCGATCGCCTTGAACTCGTCGAGCTGGTCGACGTTCTCCCGGGTCATGACGACCGAGATCTTGGGCTGGCCGAAGCCGGCCTCGGCCAGGTTCTCCAGGGCGGTGATCGCGGTGTCGAACGAACCGGGGCCGCGGACGTGGTCGTTGACCTCGGGCGTGGCGCCGTCCATCGAGATCTGGATGTCGACGTAGTCGGTCGCCGCGAGCTGCGCCGCGCGGGCCTTGTCGAGCTTGACGCCGTTGGTGGAGAACTTGACCCCGACGTCGTGCGCGATGGCGTAGTCGAGCAGCTCCCAGAAGTCCGGGCGCACGGTCGGCTCGCCACCGCCGATGTTGATGTAGAAGACCTGCATCCGCTGCAGCTCGTCGATCACCGCCTTGGCCTCGGCGGTGGTCAGCTCACGCGGGTCGCGCCGCCCGGAGCTCGACAGGCAGTGCACGCACGCGAGGTTGCACGCGTAGGTGAGCTCCCAGGTCAGGCAGATGGGCGAGTTCAGGCCGTACTGGAAGTGGTCGACCAGCTTCACGGGCACCTCACTGTGGTGGTGGACGTCGGCGGTGACGGCCCTAGCGGGCGGTGATCGTGCCGGACTGCAGCAGCCCGGCGAGGGCCTTCAGGTAGGCCTCGTGCCGGGACGCGGGCACACCGGCGGCCTCGACCGCGGACCGCGCGTCCGGGTGGTGTTCGAGGCCCTTGACGACCTCGACGAGTTCGGGGGTCTTGAGGAACGACAGCTTGCGGGTCGTGAAGTCGTACACCAGGGCGCCGAACGGCTCGGGCCGCAGCGAGACGCTCTCGCTGACGCGGTACGGCGCCGCGGGGTCGAACGACCCCGCAGCCCCGTCCGAGCTCGCGGCAGGCACCGCGGTGTCGACCGGCTTAGTAGACACCGCACATACCGTCGATGGAGACCTCCTCGACGAGGGTCTCCTCGACCAGGGCGTCCTCGTTCACGTTCTCGCTCATGGGCTACCTCCGCAGGTTCACTCTCGACGAGAGAGGTGTGACCGCCCCCGCCGGCCGGCGTGGGCAGCGCATCGAAGGTATTGGCACCGGGTGCCGGAAAGCAAGGATCGCCGTGCACGCCCGTCCGTTCGGACGGGCGTGCATGCTGGCCCCCATGACGACCGACCACGTGCTGCTGCACCTGTGCACGCCCCCGGAGCGGGTGTCCTACGAGCTCGCCGGCGAGATCGCCCCGGCGTCCCTGGACGAGGTGGGGTTCGTCCACCTCTCCACACCCGAGCAGGTGGCGCTGCCCGCGCAGCGGCTGTTCGGCGGCCGCGACGACATGCAGTTGCTCGTGCTCGACCCGGCGGCGCTGGAGCGGGCCGGCGTCGAGGTCCGGTGGGAACCGGGCGTCCCGGGCGACCCGGAGTCGATGCGCTTCCCGCACGCCTACGGCGCGGTGCCCGCCGCGGCCGTCGTCGACGTCGTCGAGTACCGGCCGGGCCCGGACGGTTTCGGACGTCCCGAGCTCCCCTGACCCGCATTCCCCGTGCCCCGGCCTTGCGCTCCGAGTGGCATCCCCGGGGCCCGGGAAGGGACGAGGGTGCCGCTCGGGACATCGCGCCGGGGGCGCAGGTCAGGCCTCGCCGGCGGACTTGCGCGGGATGTCCGGGGCCGCGGCACCGGCGGCGCCGCGGGGCATCCGGCGGGCGAAGGTGACCACGGTGTCGGCCAGGTCCACCAGCCGGGCCCGGACGCCGTCGTCGACCAGCTCGCCGGCCGAGAAGTGCGTGTTGTTCGCGTACACCGCGCCGGGCACCGCCCACGCCCGGAAGAAGCCGACGATCGGCTTGAGCTCGTGCTCGAGGGCCAGGTAGTGGTGGTCGGTACCGCCGGTGGCGACCAGCCCGACCGGCTTGCCGGCCAGCGCGTCGTTCGGGAGCAGGTCGAAGAGGTTCTTCAGCCGTCCGGTGTAGCCGCCCCGGTACATCGGCGTCCCGACGACGAGCGCGTCCGCCGCGACCACCCGGTCGATCGCGGCGCGGGTGTCGCCGGTGTAGTCACCGGGGTCGCGTCCGTCGCTGAACACCAGGTCGCGATCGCGCAGGTCGAGCAGCTCCGCGGTCACGCCGTCGTGCTCCGCCGCGCGCCGCAGCGCGATCTCGACGGCCAGCACCGTCTTCGACGGCGACGACGGGCTGCCCGAGATCCCGAGCACGTCCACCGGCCCACCTCTTCCTCGATTCCGACCCCTGGTCGGCGACCCTCGCACATCGGGCGGCACCCTGGACGCCGCCCCCGCCCGAGCACCGCAGAGGAGAACGCGTGCCGCCGAGCCGACGGACCTTCCTGCGCGCCACCGGCGCGGCCGCCGCGCTGGCCGCGGTCCCGGCGCTCGCCGCGTGCGGGGCGCCCGCCGACGCGGGGGCGCCCCGGCTGCGGGTCGCGTTCCCGGGCCGCGGGCCGCTCGGCGTGCCGGACGCGCACGTCGTCCCGCAGGTGATCGACCGGGCCCGAGCGGTCGCGGTCGCCGAGACGCTCACCGTGTGGACCGCGGAGATGGGCGTCGGGCCGGGGCTGGCCGAGACCGTCGAGCCGGACGCCACCGGCACCCGCTGGCGGGTCCGGCTGGCGCCCGCGACCTGCCACGACGGCCGGCCGATCACCGCGGACGACGTGCTGGCCTCGCTGGGCCGGATCGTCGCCGGGGGCACCGCGGCGCCGTTCCTGGCCGGGGTCGACCCGGCGCGCACCCGGGCGCTGTCGGCGTCCGAGCTGGAGATCGGGCTGACCGCGCCGGACTTCCTGTTCCCGCTGGCCCTGGGCGCCCCCGGCACCGGGATCGTCCGGGACGGCCGCGGCGCCGCGCCGGTGGGGACCGGCCCGTTCCGGGTCGTGCCCGGCACGCCGGACGTGCTGGCCCGGCACGACGGGTACCGGGGCGGCCCGCCGCCGTCGTCGGAGCTGGAGTTCGTCGCCCAGGACGACGAGGAGCAGCGCTACCAGGACCTCATCGCGGGCCGGATCGCCTGGGCGCACGACCTGTTCCCGCACAGCGCACGCCGGATCGCCTCGCGGGTCGCGGTGTCGCTGCTGCGGGCGCCCGGCTCGGTGAACCGGCTGCTCGACCTGCGGACGGACCGGCCGCCGTTCGACGACCCGCGGCTGCGCGAGGCCGTCCGGATCACCGTGAACCGCGACGAGCTGGTCCGCCGGGTGCTGCTCGACCTGGGCTCGCCCGGCGACGACTTCTACGGACCCGGCCTGCGCGAGCACGTCGGCGGCGCGGCCGTGCTGCGGGACCCGGAACGGGCGCGCGAGCTGGTCGACGCCGCCGGTGCCCGCGACACCGAGTTCGAGGTGTGGTTCGAGGACCCGCTGAGCCGGCCGGCGATGCCGTTGCTGGTGGAGCAGCTGGACGCGATCGGGCTGCGGGCCCTCCCGCGCGACCCGAACCCGCCGGACGACGCGAAGGACCGCACCGGTCCCGGCAGCGGGGCCGCGTCCGGCGTCGGAGCCGGGGCCGGGATGTCGCTGCGCCCGACGACCGACACGCCCGCGATGGCGTTCCGGCGGGTGGACTCGGTGCCGGTGCCGCTGTATCTGGCCGTCTCCGCCGCCGGCACCCCCGCCACCGCGCCGTCGCCCGAGGTCGCGGCGCTGCTCGCCGGGGCGAAGCGCAGCGCCGACCCGGACGTCCGCTCGGACGCGTTGCGTCGGGCCCAGGTCATCCTGCGCGGCTCGACGACGGTGTGGGCGGTCGGGGACGAGCTCACCGGGGCCGCGGCGGATCTGACCGGGGCGACGGCGGCCAGGCCGGACACCGACCGCTGGGCCCGGTTCGACCGCGCCCGGCTCGGCTGAGCTCCGGGGTCCCTGCCGAGCGCGCTGCCACTCACCTGCAGCAACGATCAGGTTGCGCTTGAAAGGCCATGGCATCTGTGGTCCCGTTCAGGTCGTCAGGTGACATCGGGGGTGTGGGGCAGTGCTGCGGTCGTTCCGCGAGCTGACGGTGCCGAGCCGGATGCTGGTGGTGAACCAGTTCGGCATCAACCTGGGCTTCTACCTCGTGCTCCCGTTCCTGGCCACCTACATGGGCGGCCTCGGGTACGCCGCCGCGACGGTCGGCGTGGTGCTGGCTCTCCGGAACCTCTCCCAGCAGGGGATGTTCCTGATCGGCGGCTCGGCCGCCGACCGGCTCGGCTGCCGACCGATGATCATCCTCGGCTGCGCGCTGCGGATCGTCGCGTTCGGGCTGTTCACCGTGGTCGACGCGCTGCCCGGGCTGATCGTCGCCGCGGTGCTCACCGGGCTGGCCGGGGCGTTCTTCAACCCGGCCGTGCGGGCGTACCTGATGCACGAGGCCGGGGAGCGCCGCGCCGAGGTGTTCTCGGTGTTCAACGTGTTCGGCCACGCCGGGGCGCTGCTCGGCCCGCTGCTGGGCGCGGCGCTGCTGGCGGTCGACTTCCGGCTGGTCGCCGGCGTCGCCTGCGCGGTGTTCACCGTGCTCACCGTCGCGCAGCTGTTCGTGCTTCCCGCCCGGCCGGTGCAGCCGCAGGACCGCGGCGTCCTGCGGAGCTGGGGCGAGGTGATCGGCAACCGGCGGTTCCTGCTGTTCGCGCTCGGCGGCGCCGGCTACTTCGCGCTGTTCAACCAGCTCTACCTGGCGCTCCCGGTCGAGGCGCAGCGGGTCTCCGGGGTGGCGGGTGCGGTGAGCGCGGTGTTCGTGGTGTCCACCGTGATCGGCATCGTCGGCCAGGTCCGGATCACCGCGTTCTGCCGGGCCCGGTGGACCGAGGGTCGCTCGATGGCGGTCGGCCTGGTCCTGATGGGAGCCGGGTTCGTGCCACTCGCGGTCGCCGCTCCGCTCGTGCCGACCGCGCCCGCCGGCCAGTGGACCGCCGCCGGGCTGCTCGCCACGACCCCGGTCCTGCTCGGCACCGCGGTGTTCACGGTCGGGATGGCGATGACGAACCCGTTCTCGCTGTCGCTGCTGCCGCGGGTCGGTAGCGAACGCCTCGCCGGCACCTACTACGGCTGGTACTACCTGGTCTCCGCGGTCGTCGTCGCGATCGTCAACACCGCCGTCGGCGACCTGCTCGACCGCGCCGGGGACGGCTCCGGCCGCTGGCTGCCCTTCGCCGTCCTGGCCGCCGTCGGTGCGGCCGGCGGCGCCGTCATCGCCTGGATGGCCCGTACCGGACGGCTGGATCCGCGTCCCGTGCCCGCCACCTGATCCCGTCCGACACCGAGGAGCTGCCGTGCCCCTGAGCCGTCGTGCCTTCCTGGGCGGTGCCGCCGCGCTCGCCGCCGTGCCCGCACTCGCCGCCTGCGGTGGTGGATCCGGCGGGGGCGGCGAGCGGCTGCGGGTCGCGTTCCCCGGCGGCGGGTCCCGGGAGTCGCTGGACCCGCACGCCGTCCCGCAGTTCGTCGACCAGGCCCGCGCGAAGGCGTGCTTCGACGCCCTCACCGGCTGGACCCAGGAGATGACGGCGCAGCCGCGGCTCGCCGAGTCGATCGAGCCGGACGCGACCGGGACCCGCTGGCGGATCCGGTTGCGCGAGACGAGCTGGCACGACGGACGGCCGCTGACCGGCGACGACGTGCTGTTCACGCTGCGCCGGATCGCCGACCCGGCCACGTCGGCGTCGGCGGCGTCGCTGTTCGGGGGCGTCGACCTGACCGCGAGCCGGGCGAACGGCCGTGACGTCGAGGTCGCGCTCACCGCCCCGGACTTCCTGTTCCCGCTCTGGCTCGGCGCCCCGGGCACCGAGGTCGTGCCCGCCGGCAGCACGGACCACGCACGCCCGGTCGGTACCGGGCCGTTCCGGTTCGTGTCCTTCGAACCCGGCGGACCCGCCGTCTACGCCCGCAACGACGCATACTGGGACGGCGCACCTCCGTCCCCCGAGCTGGAGTTCGTCCCGATCGACGACGAGCAGGCCCGGCTCGGGGCGCTGCTCTCCGGGCAGGTCGGCTACGCCCACGACCTGCGCCCGACGAGCGCCCGGCAGGTCGAGCAGCAGGCCGGGCGAACGACACTGCTGTCCGCGCCGCAGTCGACCTCGCAGTTCCTCAACCTGCGTGTCGACCGGCCGCCGTTCGCCGACCCGCGGGTCCGGGAGGCCGTGCGGATCGGCATCGACCGCGAGGCACTGGTGCGGGTCGTGCTGCTGGGCACCGGGCAGGTCGGCAACGACCTGTTCGGCGGCCCGGGCCTCCAGTACTACCCGGCCGACGTCCCGCAGGTCCCCCGGGACGTCGAGCGGGCCCGCGCGCTGGTCCGCGAGGCCGGAGCGACGGACGTCGCGTTCGAGCTGCAGACCTCCGGCAGCGATCCGAACTTCCAGCCGGCCGCGACGCTGGTGGCCGAGCAGCTGGCCGAGATCGGGCTCCGTGCCACCCCCCGGGTGCTGGACTCGCAGACGTACTTCTCCGCCGTCCGGGAGAGCGGGGTCTCGTCGTTCACCCGCACCGGAACCCTGCCGATCCCGGACTTCATCGGTCGCCGCCGGCTCAGCACCTCGGACAACAGCAACTACACCGGCTATCGGGACTCCGAGATCGACCGACTCTTCGCCGCCGCGATCGCGACCCCGGACGACGGTGCCCGGGCCCGCGATCTGGAGCAGATCCAGACCCGGCTGCGGGAGGCCTCCGGGGCACTGGTGTGGGCGACGAGCAACTGGAACGTCGGCGTCGCTGCGGGGATCACCGGGATCGAGCCGGCCAAGCCGAACAGTCACCTGTGGGCCCGTTTCGACAAGGCCTCCGCCGGGTGAGCACCCTCGCCCGCGTCCGCCCGTCCAGCCCGATCCGCAGGCGGCACCCGGTGCTGCGCCGGGCCGGGGTCGCGGCGGTGCAGCTCGCCGCGACGTCGATCCTGGTCTTCGCACTCAGCACGCTGCTGCCCGGGGACACCGCCGAGATCGTGCTCGGCCCCGACGCCACCGACGCCCAGGTCGACCGCCTGCGCATCGAGCTCGGGCTGCACCGCCCGCCGTCAGAACGGTTCGGGGAGTGGGCCGCCGGACTCGTCCGGGGAAACCTGGGTTCGTCCCTGGTCACCGGGCGTCCGGTGGTCGACGAACTCGGCGACCGGCTCGGCTCGACCGTACTGCTCGGCGGTCTCGCACTGCTGGTCACGATTCCGCTCGCGGTCGCGGTCGGCGTGCTCGCCGGGCGACGTCCCGGACGGCCGGCGGACCGGGCGTCGACCGGGATTGTCGCGGCGCTGCAGGCGGCGCCGGAGTTCGCGCTCGGCCTGCTGTTGGTCGGGGTGTTCTCGCTGCAGCTGGGCTGGCTGCCGGCGACGGCGGGCGGCGGCAGCCTGCTCACCCCCGCGGTGCTGGTACTGCCGGTACTGGTGCTGGTGTCGTCGCAGCTGGGGCGGCTGTCGCGGCAGGTTCGGCTCGGCGTCGTACAGGCCGACCGGTCCCCTCCCGTGGAGCACCTGCGCCGGCTCGGCCTCCCCGAGTCCGTCGTGCTGGCCCGGCACGTGTTGCCCGGCGGGGTCGCGCCGTCGTTGCAGCAGCTCGGCCGGATCGTCGACGGTCTGCTCGGCGGCGTCGTGGTGGTGGAGGCGCTGTTCGCGTTACCCGGCCTCGGTGCCGGATTCGTCGAGGCGGTCCAGCAGCGCGACCTGCCGCTGATGCAGGGCTACGCGCTGCTGTTCGCCACGACCACGATCCTGGTCAACCTGGCCGTGGACCTGTGCGCCGCCCGGCTGGCCCCGGTCCGGGAGGAGACCCGGTGACCGCGCTCGCCGTCCTGCTCGTCGGCGTCCCACTGACGCTTGCGCTGCTCGGTCCGCTGGTCGCACCGCTGCTCGGCACCGACGCCCGGCCCGCGGCCCTGCTGCCGCCGGGTCCCGGGCACCTGCTGGGCACCGACGCGCTCGGCCGGGACGTGCTCACGCTGGCGCTCACCGGGGGGACGACCGTGGTCCTGCTGACCGCCGGCGCCCTCGCCCTGGCCTACCTGGCCGGGGTGCCGCTCGGGCTCGCGCTCGCCGCCACCCCGCGGCGTTGGCTGGCGTCGCTGACCCAGCGGATGCTGGACCTGCTGCTGATCCTGCCGTCGCTGCTCGTGCTGATGGTGCTGGCCGGGACCGGACGCCGGGGCGTCGGCTGGCTGCTGGCCGCCGCGGCGCTGGTCCAGCTCCCGGCGGTGGTGCGGCTGGTCCGAGGCGCGGCGGCCGCACCGGTGCGACGGGTCGCGCTGGAGACGATGGCGCTGTCCGGCGAACCGTGGTGGCGGATCCACCTGCTCGAGACCGGCCGGTTCGTCTCCGGCGCCGTCCTGGTCGACGCCGGCACCCGGGCGGTGCTCGTGCTGACCCTGCTGGCGAGCGCGAACTTCCTGGGGGTCGGGCTGGCACCGGACACCGTGGACTGGGCCGTGGTGATCGAGCAGAACACGGCGTCGCTGTTCCTGGCCCCGGCCGCGCTGCTGGTCCCGGCGGCGCTGCTGATCTCCCTCGCGGCGGGGACGAACCTGCTGGTCGACCGGGTCGCCGACCGCACCGGAGCGGTGTCGTGACCGCGGCGCTGCGCGCGTCCGGGCTCACCGCGCGGGCCGCCGACGGGACCGTGCTGGTCGACGGCGTGGACCTCACCCTCGAGGCCGGGACGGTGCTCGTGGTGACGGGGCCGTCCGGGGCCGGCAAGTCCACCCTCGGGCTCGCCCTGCTTGGTGAGTGCGCGACCGGCAGCGGGCTGGCGGGGTCGGTCCGGGTCGGCGACACGGAGCTGCTCGGGCTCGACCCGGCGGCCCTGCGCCGGGCGCGGGCCGGACGGGTGGGGCATCTCCCCCAGCACCCCGGTGTCGTGCTGGACCCGGTGCGCCGCACCGGGCCGGTGCTCGACGAGCTCGCCGCCGCCGTGCACGGTCGCGGGCGGGCACACCGGGCCGCCCGGGCCGCGGCGGTCGCCGCGGCGCTGGAACGAGCCGGCCTGGACGCCGAACCGGGGCTCGCCCGCCGGTTCGGCCACCAGCTCTCCGGCGGGCAGCAACAGCGGATGGCCCTGGCCCAGACCCTGGTCACGGGGCCGGACGTCGTCGTACTCGACGAACCGACCACCGGCCTCGACCCGGTGACGACCGACGCCGTCGTCGACCGGCTGGCCGCGCTGGCGCGCACCGGGACCGCCCTGGTGCTGCTCACCCACGACCTGGACACCGCGCGCCGGCTCGGCGCCGGCACTCCCTCGTCCGGGGTGCTCGTGCTCGACGGCGGCCGGGTCACCCGCCGCGGGCCCGCCGCGGAGCTGCTCGGGCCGGCCCCGCCGGTGCACCGCCCGGACGACCGGCCCGGCGGGCCGCCGGTGCTGGAGGTGACCGGGCTCGGCGTCCGCACCCCGGCGGGCGTGCCCCTGCTGTCCGAGGTGGACCTGACGGTGGAGCGGGGCGGGCACCTCGCCGTCGTCGGGCCCTCCGGCGCGGGCAAGACCACGCTCGGCCGGGCGCTCGCCGGGCTGACGCCGAGCACCGGCGAGATCCTCGTCGACGGCTGCGGGGTGCAGGACCGGCGCGCCGTGCAGTACGTGCATCAGGACTCCCGTACGGCGTTCCTCGACCACCGTCCGGTGCTCGATCAGGTCGCGCGGCCCGCGGTGCTGCTGCGCGGGCACTCCCCGGCCGAGGCCGCGGAAGCGGCGAGAGCGCTGCTCGGACGGCTGGGGGTGGACCCGGAAGCCGCGGCGCGACGGCCGGACGGCCTGTCCGGCGGTCAGCTGCAGCGCGCGGCGGCGGCCCGAGCGCTGCTCGCGGGGCCGTCGGTGCTCGTCGCCGACGAGGTGACCGCGGCGCTGGACGCCGAGCACCGGCGGTTGCTGCTCGCCGAGCTGCACCGGGCCCGCCGTGAGGACGGTGTCGCACTGGTTCTGATCAGCCACGACCCGGCGATGGTGGTCGCGGCCGACCAGGTACTCACCCTGGTCGACGGGCGGGCCGCGACCGCGACCCGCGGGCCGGGAGCAGACGTCGACAGCGCACCCCGGCGTGTTTCACCCGTCCGGTAGCCGGGCACGTCCCCGGCATGACGAACACATACCGGGTGACCGAGATCGTCGGCACCTCTCCGGACGGCGTCGACGCGGCCATCCGCAGCGGCATCAACGACGCCTCCAGGACGCTCCGCAACCTCGACTGGGCCCAGGTGAGCGACATCCGCCTGCACCTCGACGAGGGCGCGATCGAGCACTTCCAGGTCAGCCTCAAGGTGGGGTTCAAGGTCGAGGAATGATCGACCGGGCCGGACGGTGACCGGTGGTCACCGCCACCGAGCCATACGACTGAACACCTCTTCAGATGTGACGTAGGGTCGCGCCATGTCGCGCTCCCTGTTGTCCCGGCCCGCCGGATGACCCCCGTCCTCAACCGCCGCGGGTTCCTGGCCGCGGGCCTCGGCGTCGCCGGGCTGGTGCTGACCGGTTGCGGCGCCGGGTCCGGAGCCGGCACCGACCGGCTGCGTGTCGCCTTCGCGGCGGGCGGCTCCCGGGAGTCGCTCGACCCGCACGTCCTGCCGCTCTACGTCGACCAGGCCCGGGCGAAGGCCTGCTTCGACACGCTCACCGGGTGGTCGCAGGACATGACCGCGCAGCCGCGGCTCGCCGAGTCCTGGGAGAGCGACGACAGCGGCCGGCGCTGGCGGATCCGGCTGCGCGCCGCCCCGTTCCACGACGGGCGGAACGTGACCGCCGACGACGTCCTGTACTCCCTGCGCCGGATCACCGACCCGGGCACCGACGGGATCGCGGCGGCACTGTTCCGCGATCTGGACCTCACCGCGTCGCGGGCGACCTCGGCCACCGAGCTGGACCTCGTGCTGAACCGGCCGAACTTCCTGTTCCCGCTGGCCTGGGGCGCGCCCGGGACCGAGATCGTGCCGCAGAACGCGACCGACTTCACCAGACCGGTCGGCACCGGACCGTTCCGCTTCACCTCCTTCGAACCCGGAGGCCCGGCCCTCTACACCGCCTTCGACGGCCACTGGGACGGGCCCCCGGCCGTCCGGGAGCTGGAGTTCCTGCCGGTGGACGACGAGGAGGCCCGGATCGGCGCGCTGCTGTCCGGCCAGGTCGCCTACGCCCACGACCTCACCCCGGCCGGGGCCGCCCGGCTCGACGGCGACGACCGGGCCGCGGCGATGGCCGCGCCGGCCTCGGCGAACCAGTTCCTCGTCATGCGAGTGGACCGCCCGCCGTTCGACGATCCCCGACTGCGTGAGGCCGTCCGGCTCGGCATCGACCGCGAGGAGCTGGTGCGGATCGCGCTGCTCGACCGCGGCCGGGTCGGCAACGACATGTTCGGCCTGGGCCTGCAGTACTACCCCGAGGTCGACCAGGTCACCCGGGACGTCGGGCGGGCCCGGGAGCTGGTCCGTGCGGCCGGCGCGCAGGACGTGGCCGTCGAGCTGCAGACCAGCGGGGCCGACCCGAACTTCGATGCCGCCACCACCGTCGTCGCCCGGCAGCTCGGCGAGGTCGGGATCCGGGTGAGCCCGCGGACACTGCCGTCGGAGAACTACTTCAAGGCCATCCGCCAACAGGGCGTGTTCTCCCAGAACAGCACCGGTTCGCTGCCGATCCCGGACTACATCGGACGGCGGATGCTGACCTCCACCCCGACCTACGACTTCACCGGCTACCGCAACCCGGAGATCGACCGGCTCTACTACGCCGCCACCGGCACCGCCGACGAGGCGGCCCGCGCGGAGTCGTTCCGCCAGATCCTGCAGCGCCTGCGCGCCGACTCCGGCGGGCTCGTCTGGGGTGTGCGGGACTGGAACGTCGGGGTCGCCGCGGGCGTGTCCGGGCTCGAGCCGGCCCGGCCCAACACGTTCGCCTGGGCGAACTTCGCCCGGGCAGGGCTGGGCTGAGCACCCGCGACACAGTCCCGGAACGGCCTGCAGAGGGAAGCGATCCTCGGGTTCAGATAATCTGAAGCTGTGCGTCGCTGGCGTCAGCGTCAGCGGATCGCCACCAGCATCCGCCGGTCGAAGGTCTGGGTGAGCGTCCCGACCTCGCTGAACCCGGCACCGCGCAGCGCGGCCTCCCAGGCCGGGAGCGTCGACCCGCCGGGCACGTGATCGGCGAACCGGCGCGTCCGCTCGGCGAACCCGTCGGCCAGGTCGGGCTCAGCGCCCAGCGCGTCCCACCAGCTGCGGAAACCCTCGCCGGTGGCGAGGCCGCGGGCGGTGCGATCCTCGCGCAGTCGCCGGGTCAGGGCGGTCAGGCGCGGCGCGGCCGGGTCGGCGAGCAGGGTGTCGACGTTCACGAACACGCCGCCCGGCCGCAGCACGGCGGCGACCTGCTCCGCGAGCGCGGGCAGCGCGGACTCCTGCAGCCAGTGCAGCGCGGTCGCCGACACCGCGGCGTCGAACGGGCCGGGCACCGACGCCGTCCACTCCGGACGCGACAGGTCGGCGTCCACCCAGTGGACGCGGTCCCCGGTGGTGCGACGGGCGAGCTCGAGCATCACCGGGTCGACGTCGACGCCCACGATCT
Source organism: Pseudonocardia nantongensis (assembly GCF_046546495.1). NCBI lineage: Bacteria > Bacillati > Actinomycetota > Actinomycetes > Pseudonocardiales > Pseudonocardiaceae > Pseudonocardia > Pseudonocardia nantongensis. The sequence continues at coordinate 211,799 of NZ_JBKGXT010000005.1, forward strand.
CGGCGCCGGGGAACCGCTGCGCGGCGCGCGACGCCAGCGATCCCGGCCCGCAGGCGAGGTCGAGCAGCCGTCCGGGGGCGGCGTCGAGCCCCGCCACGACGTCGAGCACCAGCCCGAACAGCTCCTCGCGGTCCGGGATGTAGCGCTCCTGCTGCGCGTCCCAGCGGCGCAGCCACTGCCCGGCATCGAGATCGGAGCCGACAACCACGGATTCCCCCTGCGTCCGATGTGCACCTGCGCCGCGACCCTAACCGCCGTGCCGGAGCGCCGGCACGCCCTCCAGGCCCCCCAGCACGGCGTCGAGCCCGAACCGGAAGGCCCCCTCCGCCTCGGCGGCGTGCCCCGGCTCGTCGGCCACGATCCCGGTGCGGACCAGCTCGGCCCGGTTCTGCTCCTCCGCGACCGCACCCAGGACGTAGTGCACCAGGGTGCGGGCGGCCCACCGCGCCTGCCGCGGCCCGAGCCGGTCGGCGAACAGGCCCGGGAACGTCCGGCTCGGCGCCAGCCCCTCCGGCCGGAACGCCAGCACGAAGGAGACGACCTCCGCGCCGTCGCGGACCCGCCGCAGCGCGTCGCGCAGCTCGCCGGCGGCGCTGCGGGCGTCGGGCGCGGTGGGGCCGTCGCCTCCGTCGCCGAGGATCCGGGTCGCGACCTCGGCGAGCAGCTCCTGCTTGTTCGCCACGTGGTAGTAGAGCGCACCCGGCCGGACGTCGAGGTCCTGGGCGACCCGGCGCATCGAGAGCCCGCTCAGACCCTGCTCGTCCAGCACGGTGTAGGCGGCGTCGACGATCCGGTCCCGGGTGAGCCCCACCCGATCAGTGTCGCAGCGCCGATCAGTGTCGCAGCGCCGATCCCGGCAGCGCCGATCCGATCGGGGGGCTTGCCGGGACGATCGTCGCCCGCCTACCGTTTGAACGGTGTTCAAAACCTATGACGTGCTCGTGGACCGGCTGCTCGACGGCGCCTCGCTCGACCGCGGTGAGGCCCTCGACGTCCTCGCCACGCCCGACGCCGAGGTCCTGCACCTGGTCGCCGCCGCGAGCCGGCTGCGCCGGGCGAACTTCGGCGACCAGGTCAAGGTCAACTATCTGGTGAACCTCCGGTCGGGCATGTGCCCGGAGGACTGCGGCTACTGCTCGCAGCGGCTGGGCTCGACCGCGGAGATCCTCTCCTACTCCTGGCTGCCGGCCGCCGACGCCGTCCGCGAGGCGAGCGCCGGGATCCGCGGCGGCGCGTCGCGGGTCTGCCTGGTCGCGAGCGGGCGCGGGCCCGGCGACCGGGACGTGGAGCGGGTCGCGACGATCGTCGAGGAGCTGCGGACCGAGCACCCCGGGATCGAGGTCTGCGCCTGCCTTGGGCTGCTGCGCGACGGGCAGGCGCAGCGGCTGCACGCGGCCGGCGTCGACGCCTACAACCACAACCTGAACACCGCCGAGTCCCGCTACGCCGAGATCTGCTCCACCCACACTTTCGACGACCGCGTCGACACGGTCGCCAAGGCCCGCAACGCCGGTCTGTCACCCTGTTCCGGGCTGATCGTGGGCATGGGCGAGTCCGACGACGAGCTGGTCGATGCCCTGTTCGCGCTGCGCGAGGTGGGCAGCGACTCGATCCCGGTCAACTTCCTGATGCCGTTCGAGGGCACCCCGCTGGCCGACACCTGGCTGCTGGACCCGCTGCGCTGCCTGCGCATCCTGGCGCTGGCCCGGATGGTCGCCCCGGCGAGCGAGGTCCGGATGGCCGGTGGGCGCGAGCAGCACCTGCGGTCGCTGCAGCCGCTGGCGCTGCACGTGGTGAACTCGCTGTTCCTCGGCGACTACCTCACCAGCGAGGGCCAGGCCGCCGAGCAGGACCTGCAGATGATCGCCGACGCCGGGTTCACCGTGCTCGGCGCCGATGCCGGGTCCGGGACGGCCCCCGCCGACGGCTCCGGCACCGCCCCCGCGGCCGACCGGTCCACGACCGCGCTCCGGTTGCGCGGCGCCGGGACGGCACAGGCCCCCAACGCATGACCGGGCTCACCGAGCGCGACCGCGGCCTGCTCTGGCACCCCTACGCCCCGCTCGACGGCCCCGCCCCCTACGCCGTCCACGACGCGTCCGGGACCCGGCTGGACCTGGAGGCGGCCGACGGCACCCGCTTCTCGGCGATCGACGCGATGAGCTCGTGGTGGTGCGCGGTCCACGGCTACCGGCACCCGGTCCTCGACGCCGCGATCCACGACCAGGCGGACCGGTTCAGCCACGTCATGTTCGGCGGGCTGACCCACGAACCGGCGATCCGGCTCGCCGAGGAGCTGGTCCGGGTCACCCCCGCGCGGCTGCAGCACGTGTTCCTGGCCGATTCCGGCTCGGTGTCGGTGGAGGTCGCGCTGAAGCTCGCCGTCCAGTACCAGGCCGCGACCGGACACCCCGGCCGCCGCCGGTTCGTCGCGGTGCGCGGCGGCTATCACGGCGACACCACCGGCGCGATGGGCGTGTGCGACTCGGTCGACGGGATGCACGCGCTGTTCCCCGGGCTCGTCTCCGACCAGCTGTTCCTGCCGCGCCCACCCGCCGCGCGGACCGACCACGGGAAGCTCCTCCCGGAGGCGGACGCGGCGGTCGACGCCTGGATCGCCGAGGCCGAGGAGCTCGTCGCGGCGCACGCGGACACGGTGGCGGCGATCGTCGTCGAACCGGTCCTGCAGGGGGCGGGCGGGATGCACGTCTACCCGCCGCGCTGCCTCGCGGCGCTGCGCCGCATCGCCGACCGGCACGGTGTGCTGCTGGTCGCCGACGAGATCGCCACCGGCTTCGGGCGGACCGGGGCGCGGTTCGCGGTCGAGCACGCCGGTGTCGAACCGGACGTGCTGTGCCTGGGCAAGGCGCTGACCGGCGGCTACCTCACCCTCGCCGCGGTGCTGTGCAGCGGGCGGGTCGCCGAGGCGGTCACCCGCTCCCCGCAGCGGGCCCTGCTGCACGGCCCGACGTTCATGGCCAACCCGCTCGCGTGTGCGGTCGCCGCCGCCTCGCTGTCGCTGCTCACCCCGGCGGTCACCGACCGGGTCGCGGAGATCGGCCGCGAGCTGTCCGCGGCGCTCGCCCCGGCCGCGGAGCTGCCCGCGGTGCGCGAGGTCCGGGTACTGGGAGCCGTCGGCGTGGTGGAGCTGGCCGGCCCGGTCGACGTCGGCGCGGTGACCCGGGCCGCCCTGGAGCGGAGCGTCTGGGTGCGCCCGTTCCGCAACCTCGTCTACACGATGCCGCCCTACGTCACCGGTCCGGACGAGATCGCCGCGATCGGGGCGGCCGTCACGGGCGCGATCGCGCAGGTGCACCGATGACCGCCATGACCGACTGGCTGACCCGGGCCGCGCAGGGCCGGGCCCGCGCCGGCGTCGTCCGGGCCACCGACGTGCGGCGCAACCCGCAGTCCCGGCCGGGCCTGCTCGACCTGGCCTCGAACGACTACCTGGGCCTGGCCGACGACCCGCGGGTGCGGGAGGCCGCCGTCGCGGCGGTCGGACGGTTCGGCACCGGCGCCCGGGCCTCACGGGTCGTCACCGGGACCACCGCCGGGCACGCCGAGCTGGAGCACGAGCTCGCCCGCCTGACCGGGCAGCCGTCCTGCCTGACCTTCTCCAGCGGGTACACCGCGAACGTCGGCCTGCTCACCGCGCTCGGCGACCCGGAGACCCTGTTCGTGTCCGACGCCCACGCGCACGCCTCGCTGGTCGACGGCGCCCGGCTCGCGCGGTCACCGGTGGCGATCTGCCCGCACGCCGACCTCGCCGCACTCGAGCGGCTGCTGCGCGAGCGCGCTGAGCCGCGCGCCGTCGTGGTGGTCGAGTCGCTGTACTCGGTGCTCGGCGACGCCGCCGACCTCGGCCGGATCGCCGCCCTGTGCGCCGAGCACGACGCGCTGCTGGTCGTCGACGAGGCCCACGGCGTGGGCGTCGCCGGGCACGGCCGGGGCGCGGTCCACGCCGCCGGGCTCGCCGGCGCCGAGCACGTCGTGCTGACCGCGACGCTGTCGAAGGCCCTCGGCGCGCAGGGCGGGGCGGTGCTGGGCCCGCCGGGGCTGCGCGCGCACCTGGTCGACACGGCCCGGACGTTCCTGTTCGACACCGCGCTGGCCCCGGCCGCCGCTGCGGCGGCCGCACAGGCCTGCCGGATCGTCCGCCGCGAGCCGGAGCGGGTCGCGGCACTGCACCGGATCGCCCGGGCGATCGCCGGCGCGGCGGGCGTCGAGCACGCCCCGGGAGCGGTGCAGTCGTTGCCGGTGGGGGCTCCGGAGGCCGCCCTCGACGCCGCCGCCCGGCTGTTCGACGACGGCGTGGTCGTCGGGTGCTTCCGGCCGCCGAGCGTGCCCGACGGCGTGTCCCGGCTGCGGCTCGTCGCCCGGGCGACCCTCGACCCGGACCGGGCCGCCGAGACCGCCCACCGGGCCGCCACCCTCGCCGCCGCGTCCTCCTCCGCCCTCACCGGAGCCCCCGGGTGAGCATCCTGGCGGTGACCGGCACCGACACCGGGGTCGGCAAGACGATCGTCACAGCGGCACTGGCGGCCGGCCCGGCCGCGCGCGGGGAGACGGTGGCGGTGTACAAGCCCACCCAGGCCGGGACCGAGGACGGCCGGGGTGACGTCGACGTGGTCCGCGAGCTGGCGGGTGTCGCGACCGCGGTGGAGGGGATCCGGCTGGCGCACCCGATGGCCCCGGTCGCGGCCGCACGGCGCGCCGGGACCACCCTGCCCGACCTCGCCGAGCACGTGGCGGCCGTCGAGGATCTCGCCGCCGACCACGACCACGTCCTGGTCGAGGGCGCGGGCGGGCTGCTCGTCGAGCTGGACGGGCACGGTCGCACGCTCGCCGACCTCTCCACCGCCCTGTCGGCCTCGGCGGTCGTGGTCTGCCGCAGCGGGTTGGGCACGCTCAACCACACCGCGCTCACCGTGGAGGCCCTGACCCGCCGGCAGATCGCGGTCGCCGGGCTGGTGATCGGTTCCTGGCCGGCCGCGCCGTCGGAGATCGAGCGCTCGAACCGGGCGGTACTCGACCACGCCTCCGGCGCAGGGCTCGACCGCGTCTCCGGCGATCTGCCCGGCCCCGCCTCCGGCGGCCTGCTCGGCGCCGTGCCGGACGGAGCGGGTCGGCTCGATCCCGCGCGGTTCCGCGCCGAGGCGCCCGGCTGGCTCCGGTCGCCGTTCGACCACCGACCGGTCGCACCACCACGATCCGCACGGGTTTGCTGCGTTCACACGAGGTCGGGTCCCGTGTGAACGCAGCAAAACCGTGCGGATCCTCGGCGCCGGGGCGGGGGCGTGCCTCGGGGCCCGCCTTATAGGGGTATCGAACGTGTGGTGGCCCAACATGTAGTGTTCGCCGTGCTGGTGGTTCACCGGTCCGCACGGGCCGGTGAGGCAAGAGGGAACCCGGTGCGACTCCGGGACTGCCCCGCAGCGGTGAACGGGAACGATCGCCGTCACGAGCACTGGGAGCCCGCCTCCCGGGAAGCGACGGCCAGTAGGCCCGTGAGTGGTTATCGAGGTCCTGACCGCGATTTCCACTCACGGGGCGGCTCCGCCGCCCACGCCCGTGAGTCCGAAGACCTGCCACCGGTGCGCGCACCGACCGGTGCGTGCAGCTCCGGGGCCCCGCGGGCGGGCGCCAGGGTGTGGTGGGTCGCGTCGCCGGCCCCTGCCTCCTCCCGCGCGCCGGGTCACGGACCGACGGCGACTCGCGAGGAGAGAGACCCGTGACCGCATCCACCGCTCCCCCCGCGCCGGCGCACGGCGTGGCCGCGACCGGCCTGCGCGTGATCCGGCGCGATGGCACCGAGACCACGTTCGACGCCTCCAAGATCACGGTGGCGATGACCAAGGCGTTCCTCGCCGCCGAGGACACCGCGGGGGACACCGCGCACTCGTCCCGGCGCCACCACCTCGTCGGTGAGCTGACCGACCAGGTCGTCACGGCGCTGCACCGCCACCCGGCCCCGGTCGTGCACGTCGAGCAGATCCAGGACCAGGTGGAGCTGGCCCTGATGCGCGGCGGGCACCACAAGGTCGCGCGCTCCTACGTGCTCTACCGGGAGCAGCACGCGCAGGCCCGCGGCGGCAGCGACAGTGACGCCCCCGCCCACGCCGCCACCGCCACCGCCACCGCACCGGTCGTGCACGTCACGCAGCCGGACGGCACCCGGACCCCGCTGGACCGCGACCGCGTCGAGACCGTGCTGGCTGAGGCCCTCGACGGGATCGACGACGTCGAGGCCGCACCGGTGCTGGCCGAGCTGGACCGCACCGTCTACGACGGCATCACCGCCGACGAACTCGCCCAGGGGCTGGTGATGGCGGCCCGCACGCTGGTGGAGCGGGAGCCGGACTACTCGCTGGTCGCGTCCCGGCTGCTGGCCGACCGGCTGCGCGCCGAGGCGGTCTCGCACCTGGTCGGCTCGCCCGCGACCCCGGACCAGGCCACGATGGCCCGGGACTACGCGTCCTACTTCCGGGACTACCTGCGACACGCCATCGGGATCGGACTGGTCGACCCCGAGCTCGCGACGTTCGACCTGGGCCGGGTCACCGCCGCGCTGCGCCCGGAGCGGGACCTGGAGATCGGCTTCCTCGGGCTGCAGACCCTCTACGACCGCTACCTGCTGCACGAGCGCGGCACCCGGTTCGAGCTGCCGCAGGCGTTCTTCCTGCGGGTCGCGATGGGCCTGGCGATCCGGGAGGACGACCGCGAGGCTCGGGCGATCGAGTTCTACGAGCTGCTGTCGAGCTTCGACTTCATGGCCTCCACCCCGACCCTGTTCAACTCCGGAACCACCCGGGCGCAGCTGTCGTCGTGCTTCCTCACCACGGTCGACGACGACCTCGAGTCGATCTTCGGCGGCTACCGGAACAACGCGCTGCTCGCGAAGTACTCCGGCGGGCTGGGCAACGACTGGACCCCGGTCCGCGGCCTCGGCGCGCACATCCGCGGCACCAACGGCGTCTCGCAGGGCGTCGTGCCGTTCCTCAAGATCGCCGGGGACACCGCGGTCGCGGTCAACCAGGGCGGCAAGCGCAAGGGCGCGGCGTGCGCGTACCTGGAGACCTGGCACATCGACGTCGAGGAGTTCCTCGACCTGCGCAAGAACACCGGCGACGACCGCCGGCGCACGCACGACATGAACACCGCGAACTGGGTGCCGGACGAGTTCCTGCGCCGGGTCGACGCGGACGGCGAGTGGACGCTGTTCTCCCCGGACGAGGTGCCCGACCTGCACGACCTCTACGGCGCCGCGTTCGCGCAGCGGTACCGGGAGTACGAGGCCGCGGCACTGCGGGGCGAGATCCGGGTGCACCGGACCGTCGGTGCGGTGGACCTGTGGCGGCGGATGCTGACCGTGCTGTTCGAGACCGGACACCCGTGGATCACGTTCAAGGACCCGTGCAACCTGCGCAGCCCGCAGCAGCACGCCGGGGTGGTGCACTCGTCGAACCTGTGCACCGAGATCACGCTGAACACCCGCGCCGGGGACGACGACGGTGAGGTGGCGGTCTGCAACCTCGGCTCGGTGAACCTGGCCGCGCACGTGACGCGTGACGGGCTCGACGCCGGCAAGCTGCGCCGCACGGTGACCACCGCGGTCCGCATGCTGGACGACGTCGTCGACATCAACTTCTACACGATCCCGGAGGCCCGCCGGTCCAACCTGCGGCACCGCCCCGTCGGGCTCGGGATGATGGGCTTCTCCGACGCCCTGTTCACCCAGCGGATCGCCCCGGGCAGCGACGCGGCCGTCGAGTTCGCCGACTCGAGTGCCGAGGCGCTGAGCTACCACGCGATCGCGGCGTCGTCGGACCTCGCGGTCGAGCGCGGCCGCTACGCCAGCTTCGACGGGTCGCTGTGGAGCCGCGGGGTGCTGCCGATCGACTCCCTGGAACTGCTCGCCCAGGCCCGCGGCGACGGCGAGCTGACCCTCGACCGGTCGTCCACGCTGGACTGGGGCGGCCTCCGGGAGACGGTGCGCACCCAGGGGATGCGCAACTCCAACGTGCTGGCGATCGCGCCGACCGCGACGATCTCCAACATCTGCGGCGTCGGGCAGTCGATCGAGCCGATCCACCTGAACCTGTACGTGAAGTCCAACATGTCCGGCGACTTCACCGTGGTGAACCCGCACCTGGTCCGCGACCTCAAGGAACGCGGGCTGTGGGACGAGGTGATGGTCGCGGACCTGAAGTACTTCGACGGCAGCCTGGCCGAGATCGACCGGGTGCCGACGGACCTCAAGGAGCTGTACGCGACCGCCTTCGAGATCGAGCCGCGGTGGCTGATCGCCGCCGCGTCGCGGCGGCAGAAGTGGCTCGACCAGGCGCAGTCGCTGAACCTGTACCTGGCCGGGCCGAGCGGCCGGAAGCTCGACGAGCTGTACCGGCTGGCCTGGCGCAGCGGCCTGAAGACCACCTACTACCTGCGGACCCGGGCCGCGACGTCGGTGGAGAAGTCCACGCTCAAGGGCACCGACGGCCGGCTCACCGGCGTGCCGAGCTCCCCGGCCGCGTCCGTGCCCGCCGCCGCCTGCTCGATCGACGACCCCGACTGCGAGGCCTGCCAGTGACCACTGTGGAGAACAACGCCGACACCACCGGCCTGGGTGAGATCGACCGCGGCGCCGCCCCGATCGACGCCGACGACAAGCGCATGATCAACGCCCGGTCGGACGTCAACCAGCTCCTGCCGCTCAAGTACCACTGGGCCTGGGACAAGTACCTGGCCGGCTGCGCCAACCATTGGATGCCGACCGAGGTCGCGATGCAGGCCGACATCGCGCTGTGGCGCACCCCGGGCGGCCTGACCGACGACGAGCGGCTGATGCTCACCCGCAACCTCGGCTTCTTCGCCACCGCGGAGTCGCTGGTCGCCAACAACATCGTGCTCGCCGTCTACCGGCACCTCACCAACCCCGAGTGCCGTCAGTACCTCCTGCGCCAGTCGTTCGAGGAGGCCGTGCACACGCACACCTTCCAGTACGTCTGCGAGAGCCTCGGCCTGGACGAGGGCGAGCTGTTCAACGCGTACCGCACGGTCCCGTCGATCACCGAGAAGGACTCCTGGGCGCTGCGCTGGACCCAGGCGCTGTCCGATCCGGACTTCGTCACCGGCACGCAGGAGAACGACCGGGCGTTCCTGCGCGACCTGATCGCGTTCTACGTGGTCTTCGAGGGCATGTGGTTCTACACCGGGTTCGCCCAGATCCTGGCGCTGGGCCGGCGGAACAAGATGGTCGGCGTCGCCGAGCAGTACCAGTACATCCTGCGCGACGAGTCGATCCACCTGAACTTCGGCATCGACTGCATCAACCAGATCAAGATCGAGAATCCACACCTGTGGACGGCGGAGTTCGTCGCCGAGATCCGGGCCATGCTGCACGAGGCGTGCGAGCTGGAGGTCGCCTACGCCCACGACACCATGCCCCGCGGGATGCTCGGCCTGACCGCGCAGACCTGCGAGCAGTACCTGCGGTTCATCACCGACCGCCGGGCCGAGCAGATCGGGCTGGCCCCGCTGTTCGGGCAGGCCGACAACCCGTTCCCGTGGATGAGCGAAGCGATGGACCTGCGCAAGGAGAAGAACTTCTTCGAGACGCGGGTGACCGAGTACCGCAGCGGCGGCTCGCTGGAGTGGGACTGACCGCACGACCGGTAGCGCCCCGTCCGCCACGGCGCGACACGTGATCGCCGCACGGGTGTCGATCGGTGCCGAGGATGGCACCGATCGGCACTCGGGAGACGATCACGGCTACCGGCGGGACCCGCACCCGGCCGTCGTCGGGCCCGGTGGCCTCCGGGCCGCCACGGCGGAGGGCAGGCGCACCGGATCGGCGTTCCGCGGAACGCGGCGCTGACGCCCGGCGGCTGGCCGAGGCGCCGATCTTCCGGGCGGTGTAGAGCGCGAACAGCTCGGTGAGGATCCGCGGGGGGCCGACCAGCCGTCGGAGAGCACGTGGCGTGACGTCACGCCGAAGGGTGTCGTCCTGTCGTTGTCCGGAGTGATCCGCCTGCCCTGTACGCGTGACGGACGACGGGTGCACTCAGCCCGCGTTGCGGTCACCGTCCGGGTCGAGCAGGTCCGGGTCGGGCGCGTCCCGGCCACGCCAGCGGGCGAGTACCGCGGGGTCGGCGCCGGCGTGTGCCAGCACCCGCAGCGCCACCGCCCGGGCGGCCCGGTCCGGCGGGTCCACCGGGCGGGGGCCCGGCTCCTCCCCGGCCGCGACGGCCCGGACGACCTCGGCGGTCACCGCCTGCTGCACCGGGTCGCCGAACCGGTCGAGCAGCCGGTCGAAGGCGGCCGAGCGCCCGGCGTCGAACGGGCGGGGGTGGCCGGTCAGGTCGGTCAGCGGGTGCGCCGGGTACAGGTGCGCGCAGGGCAGGAACCCCTCCGGCACCGGGACCGTCGCCGCGTGCGTGCGGTCGGCCCGCAGGATGTGCGGGAGCAGGTGGGTGTGCGGGCCGTCCGGCGAGCGCCCGTCCGGCGGCGGGATCGGGGCGTACACCTCGGTCCGGCCGAGCGCCGTCGTGAACACCCGGTGCGGGCCGGCGGCGACCACGGCGGCGTTCACCTCCGCGCCGTGCGGGCGCCCCTCGGCCGCGCGCAGGACGGCGAGCAGCTCCGGATCGGCGGTACGGATGCAGACGTCCACCGTGGGCGTGCCCATCCCGAGATCGACGAGCACCGCGTCGCGGTCGGCGGCACGCAGCGCGCCCCGGTCAGGCCCGAGCCCGGTCACCACGGTGCGCGCCGCGCCCTGCGCGGCGTCGGCCGGCAGGCACAGCGCGACGGCGTGGTTCCAGTGGTCCTCCGGGCCGACCGGGGTGCGGTAGGCGAGCGCGCGGGTCGCCGGCGGCGCGTCGAGCCGGATCCCGCCCCGGTCGGTGACGACGGCCCCGCCACCGGTCCGCACCGGCTCGTCCGGGAGCCGGACGAACTCCGCGATCGCCCCCGGCGCGCCCATGCTCCAGCCCGCGTCCGGGTCGGCCAGATGATCGGCCAGCAGCTCCGCGACGGCGTTCATTCCCACACCCTGCCTCTCCCGCCGGAGGGGTCGACGCCTCCGGACCTCGGTTGCATCCTCACCGCGCACCCACCCGGTCCCAGCGGCGTCCCCACCACAGCACCGTCCCGGCGGTCAGCACCACCGCGACCGAGGGCACCAGCACCACCTGCGGGGCCGCGAACAGGTACTCCCGGCCCTCGGCCACCATCGCACCCCACTCGGCGGTCGGCGGCTGCACGCCGAGCCCGAGGAACGACAGCCCGGACACCGTCAGCAGCGTCCCGGCGAACCGGACGCAGGCGTGCGCGAGCAGCGGCGGGACCACGTTGCGACCGACGTGTCCCACCAGCACCCGCACCGGACCGGCACCCAGCGCCACCGCCGCGCCCACGTACTCGCGACCGGACTCGACGAGCGCCAGCAGGAAGGTCTGCCGGGCGAACGGGGTCCAGCCGATCAGCCCGATCGCGATCATCAACGACCCGGCGCCGGGGCCGAGCGCGACGGCGGCGAGCAGCCCGAACAGCACGACGGGCAGCGCGGCGAGCACGTCGACCAGCCGCATCGCCGCGCGGCCGAGCGCTCCGGTCGCCGCGGCGGCCAGCCCGACCGCGACCCCGACCACGCCGGTGACCAGCACCGTCAGCACGCTGATCCCGATCGTGAGCCGGCCGCCCGCGACGAGCCGGGACAGCAGGTCCCGGCCGAGCTGGTCGGTGCCCAGCGGGTGGGCGAGCGACGGCCCGGCCAGCAGCGCGCCGAAGTCCACCTCGTCCGGGGCCGGCAGCACGGCCGGGGCCACCAGGAGCACGAACCCCACCAGCCCGGCGACGACAACCGGCCCCCGTGGACCCGTACGCCGCCCGGCGTGGTCCGGCTGACGAGTCCCGGAGCTCGCCGACCGCGTTCCGCGGAACGTTCCGGGCCTCATCGGGCGCGTTCCGCGGAACGCAGCACCGGGTCGGTCGCGACCGCCAGCACCTCGACCAGCACCCCGGCCGTCACCGCCACCGCGACGACCAGCATCGTCCCGGCCTGCAGCACCGGCAGGTCCTGGGCCAGCACCGCGGCGTGCAGCAACCGGCCCAGCCCGGGGATGCCGAACACCACCTCGACCACCACCGAGCCCCCGAGCAGCCCGGCCACGAACATCCCGGACAGCGCGGTCACCGACGTCGTCGCCAGCCGGGCGCCGTGCCGCCAGAGCACCGCGTGCGACCCGAGCCCCTTCGCCCGCGCGACGGCGACGTGCGGGCGGCCCAGCACGGCCGCCGTCTCGGCCCGGACCAGCTGCGCGGCCAGCGCCCCCGGGTAGGCCGCCAGCGTCAGCACCGGCAGCACCAGGTACTGCGGGCCGCCCCAGCCGACCGCGGGCAGCGCCCCGGCGTACACGGCGAACAGCAGCACCAGGCACGGCGCGAGCACGAACTCCGGCACCGCCACCCCGGCGATCGTGCCGGCCCCCAGGAGCCGGTCCAGCGGGCCGCCCGGCCGCCGGGCCGCGTACGCCCCGGCCGGGATGCCGACCGCCGCGGCGACCGCCAGCGCGAGCACCGCGAGCAGCCCGGAGACCGCGGCCGCGTCACCGACCTGTGCGGCGACCGGCGCCCGGGACACGTAGCCGAACCCGAGGTCACCGCGCAGCAGCGTGCCGAGCCAGCGCAGGTACTGCTCCGACAGCGGCGCGTCCAGGCCGACCGAGGCCCGGATCCGGGCCTCGGTCGCCGGGTCCGGCACCGCGTCGGCGGACCGGGCGCGCAGCACCGCCCGCGCCGGGTCGGTCCCGACCAGCCGCGGCAGTGCGAAGATCGGGACCGACGCCAGCAGCAGCACGAACGGCACCGGGACGAGCCGGCGCAGCAGCAGGGCGGTCAGGGCTCGGCGCTCCACCGTCGAGTCGTTCGCGAACGCAGCTCGGCTCAGCTCACCGGCGTGAGCTGCGGCAGCACCGGGTCGGTCTGCAGCGGGTCCGGGACGAATCCGGTCGCCCCGCGCAGCACCGCCGTGTTGAGCGGGTGCACCACCATCACGCCGACGGCGCCCCGGCTCAGCAGCTCGGCGGCCTCGGTGAACAGCCGCTGCCGCTGCTCGGGGTCGACGGTGCCGTCCAGCCGGTCGATCAGAGCGTCGTAGGCGGGGTTGCAGTACTGGTCGATGGCGTAGCTGCCGTCGCAGGTGTAGTCCGACCCGAGCGTGCTGGCCGCGTCCGGGAAGTCGGAGAGGTAGCTGCGCGAGTTCAGGAACATGTCGTAGCGGCCGGCGAGCACCTCGGGCTCCTGCGCCTCGTAGTTGCCCACCGTGATCTCGACCCGGACCCCGGCCGCGCCGAGCATCGCCTGGATGGCGTTCGCCAGCACGGGCAGCTCGGGGCGGTTCGGGAACGTCCACAACCGCACGGTCAGCGGGTTCTGCGGGCCGTACCCGGCCTCGGCGAGCAGCTGCGTCGCCCGCTCGACGTCCGCACCCGGCGGCGGGGTGGTCGCGCCCCACGGCACCGCGGCCCCGAACAGGTCCGATGCGGGCGCGGCCCCGCCGGCGAGCACCTGCTCGGCGAGCACCGGCCGGTCGATCGCGGCGGTCACCGCCTGCCGCACCCGGACGTCGTCGAACGGCGGTGCGGACTGGTTGAGCTGCAGTGGCACCGTGCGCGCCACCGGGTACTCGACGACCTCGGCGCCGGCCGAGCGGACCTGCTCCAGCTGGGCCTGCGGCAGCCCCTCGGCGAACTGGACGTCCCCGGCCTGCACCGCGAGCGCGCGGGCCTGTGGGTCCTCGACGTAACGCACGGTGACCCGGGCGGACCCGGCCGGCTCGCCCCAGTAGCCGTCGTTGCGGACCAGCACCGCGGAATCGGAGCCGTTGACCTCCTCGAGCACCAGCGGCCCGGTCGCCGAGCGCAGCACGTCCGGGGCGCCGCCGCCGGCGTAGGCGGCCGGGGCGAGGATCCCGAGGTTCCCGCTGGACAGGCGCACCGGCATCACGGGGTCCGGCTCGGCCGTGGTGATCCGGACGGCGTCGGGGCCGTCCGGGGCGACCGCGAAACCGATCCCGCGGATCGCCCGCGGCGGCGCCTCGACACCCGCGACGTAGCTCAGCGCGGTGACGACGGCGTCCGGTGTGAGCGGGGTGCCGTCGTGGAAGGTGACATCCGGGCGCAGCGTGAACCGCCAGGTGTTGCCCTGCTGCTCCCAGCTGGTGGCCAGCGCCGGCGCCGGACGGACCCGGTCGTCGACGGTGGTCAGGGTCTCCGCGACGCCGAGGGTCTTGAGCAGGGCGCCGTCGTCGGCGTCGAAGGCGTAGCCGGAGCGCGGCGGGAACGCCACCGCCACCGCCAGCTCGCCCTCCGGGGTGGGGGCACCGCCGCCGCCGGTACCGCAGCCCGCCAGCAGCAACGCCGCGGCCGTCGTCAGGGCGGCGAGCACGCGCGCCCCGGAACTCGTCACGATCACGACATACAACTACATCTGAGCAATTGTTCAGGCAATAGAACGTGAGGGATGCCCCCACGACGTCCGCCGTGACAGCCGGTCCGGCGGACGTCGCGGGAACGCACCGGCGTCAGCCGGTGGTCTGCGCGGTCGCGCGCACCCGCCGGGCGGCGGCGACCAGGTGGGTCAGCGCCTCGACGGTCTCGGGCTCACCCCTCGTCTTGAGCCCGCAGTCCGGGTTCGCCCAGAGCCGCTCCGACCCGATGTGCCGCAGCGCCGCGGTGAGCTGGCCGGCGAGCTCGTCGACGTCCGGCACCTCCGGCGAGTGGACGTCGTAGACGCCCGGTCCCAGCCCGCGCGGGACGCCCGGGCCCAGGTCGCCGAGCACCTCCATCCGGGACCGGGCCGCCTCCACTGTGGTGACGTCGGCATCCAGGCCGTCGATCGCCCCGACGACCTCTCCGAACTCCGAGTAGCAGAGGTGGGTGTGGATCTGGGTGCTGTCGGTGACTCCGCCGACCGCCATCCGGAACGAGTCCACCGCCCAGTCCAGGTACGGCTGCCGGTCCCGCTCGTGCAGCGGCAGCAGCTCGCGCAGCGCCGGCTCGTCCACCTGGATGATCCGGATGCCGGCGGACTCCAGGTCGACCACCTCGTCGCGCAGTGCCAGCCCGACCTGCCGCGCGGTGTCGCCGAGCGGCTGGTCGTCGCGCACGAACGACCAGGCCAGGATGGTGACCGGGCCGGTCAGCATGCCCTTGACGTAGGACGTCGACAGCGACTGCGCGTACGTCGCCCAGCCGACCGTGATCGGCGCCGGGCGGGACACGTCCGAGTGCAGGATCGGCGGGCGCACGCAGCGCGAGCCGTAGGACTGCACCCAGCCCAGCTCGGTGGTCGCGAACCCGTCCAGGTTCTCCGCGAAGTACTGGACCATGTCGTTGCGCTCGGGCTCGCCGTGCACGAGCACGTCCAGGCCGATCTCCTCCTGGAGCCGCACCACGCGGGCGATCTCCCGGCGCATCCGGTCGGCGTACTCGTCCTCGGTGATCTTCCCGGTGCGGTGCGCCTGCCGGTCCTTGCGGATCTCGGACGTCTGCGGGAAGGAGCCGATCGTCGTCGTCGGCACGTCCGGCAGGCCGAGCGCCGCGCGCTGGGCCTTGGCCCGGACGTCGCCCGCGCCGCGCCGGTAGTGGTCGGCGCCCAGCTCCACGAGCCGGGACCGCACGGCCTCGTTCCGCCGCGACGCCGCGGCCACCCGTTCCCGGGTGGCCTTCGCCGCATCGAACTCCGCGGCGACCGCGGCGCGGCCCTCGTGCAGCGCACGGCCCAGCAGCACCACCTCGTCGACCTTCTGCCGGGCGAAGGCCAGCATGTCGACGACGTCCGCGGGCAGCGCGGTCTCCACCGACAGGTCGTAGGGGACGTGCAGCAGCGAGCACGACGTCGAGATCTCCACCCGGCCCGCGACATCGACGAGCCGGGACGCGGTGGCCAGCGCGGCGTCCAGGTCGGTGCGCCAGACGTTGCGCCCGTCGACGACGCCGGCCAGCACCCGCTTACGCCCGATCCCCTCGACCGACTCGATGCCGTCGAGGTCGGAGCGCCCGGCGACCAGGTCCAGGGCCAGGCCCTCGACGCCGGTCGAGGCCAGCACCGGCAGCGCCCGGCCCAGCTCACCGAAGTACGAGGCGACCAGCACCTTCGGCCGCCGCGGCCCCGCGGCGATGCGGTCGTAGGCCTTGCGCAGGGCCGCGATCTCCTCGTCGGTCCGGTCCGCGGCGAAGGCCGGCTCGTCGAGCTGGACCCACTCCGCGCCGGCGTCGGCGAGCTCGGTCAGCAGGTCGCGGTAGACCTCGACCAGCGGACCGAGCAGGTCCAGCGGGCGGAAGCCCTCCGGTGCCCCCTCCGCCGGCTTGGACAGCAGCAGGAAGGTCACCGGCCCGACCAGGACCGGACGGGTGAGCACGTCGGAGCGCAGGGCCTCCGTGAACTCGTCGAGCGCCTTGCGGCTCTCCGGGGCGAGCCGGGTGTCCGGCCCGATCTCGGGAACCAGGTAGTGGTAGTTCGTGTCGAACCACTTGGTCATCTCGCAGGCCGGGGCACCGGTCCGGCCCCGGGCCATCGCGAACAACCGCTCGAGCGGGTCGGCGCCGATGCTCGTTCCCGCTCCGCTCCTCTCGGTGATCCCGGCGAACCGCTGCGGCACCGCCCCGACGGCGAGCGCGGTGTCGAGCACGTGGTCGTAGAACGAGAACGTGTTGCCCGGGATCTGGTCCAGCCCGGCGTCGCGGAGCCCGGCCCAGGTGTCCCGGCGCAGCCCGGCCGCGACCTCGTGCAGTGCGGAAGCGTCGGTGCGACCGGCCCAGAACGACTCGGTGGCGCGCTTCAGCTCCCGGTTCGGCCCGATGCGCGGGTATCCCAGAACGGTGCTTGCGGTACCCGACTCTGATGTGATCGTCACAACCCTCTCTCCTCGCGAGCGCGTGTGGCGGTCCGTGGCGCGGGGAGGAGACGAGGGCGCGGCCGGGCGGTCCGTCCGCCGGGCACACGATGCGCCGGCGGGCACGGCCGTGCCCGATCACTCCGCTCGGCCCTCCCGCGAGGCCACGGATCGGCGCGCCGGTCGGCGCGCGCACCGATGGCAGGTCTTCGGACTCACGGGCACGGGCGGCGGAGCCGCCCGTGAGTACTTATCGCGGTCCGGACCGCGACAAGTACTCACATGCCTACTGGCCGTCGCTTCCCGGGGATGGCGCTCCCAGTGCTCGTGACGGTGGTCGTTCCCGTTCACCGCTGCGGGGCAGTCCCGGACTCGCACCGGGTTCCCTCTTGCCTCGCCCACGACGTCCCCTCGCGGGGCCGCGCCGGCGAACCGTCGGCGGGACCGACCCTAGGCCAGAGATCCGGGACAGGCCACCCGAGCCGTTCCGGTGTCGTTCCGGCACGTCACCCCACGGTATCGCGCCCCGCGGGCCCGACACGCTCGCGCGTTCGCGGTGATCACCGGCCGGTGCCGGCCCCTGGACCCCGGGCGGTCGTCACGGACCGGTTTGGGCACCGATGGCGATCGGCAGGTCGACCCGCTGCCCGGCGCGCTGCACGCCGATCGAGGTGGCCTGCTGCGGTTCGGTCTCGCGCAGCGCACCGATCAGGTCCTCCACCGAGGTCACCGGTCGGTCCCCGAGCGCGACCACGACATCCCCGGCGGACGCCGGCAGCGGCTGCCGGCTCGCCGGGGACGACCGCGGTCACCAGGGCGCCGGACTCGGCGGCGACCCCGAGGCCGCGACGGATCTCCGGGGTCAGACGAGCCAGGCGGACGCCGAGATAGGGGTGGGTGGCGGTGCCGTCGGCGAGCAACTGCCCGGCCGCGACCGCCGCCGTGCCGCGCCACGCGCTCATCGCGGCGCCCGCGGGTCCGCCGGAGTGCCCGAGAGGTCGCCGACCTCCGGCAGCGGGTAGACCGCCGATTCCTCGGCCCGCGGCGGGAGGAGCTGCGGGTTCTCCACCGGAAGCTCCAGCACCAACGATCCGGCCCGGGCGAAGGTGAACTCCACCGGATAGGTCATGGCCGCCCGCAACGGCTCGGTGAGGCCCAGCAGCGAGATCTCGATCGCGCGTGCCCCGGGGACGGTCACCGAGGCGACCGCCCGGTCGTACCCGGCGACCAGCACCTCCCCGGCCGCGACCCGGGTATCCCCGGCGACGCGGGCCGACCGGGCGATCGGGCTCTGCACCTCGATCAACCGGTCCGGCTCCGGGACGCCGGGGACCGCCCCTGCCGCGTCGTGGACGATCGTGAGCTGCAACGACACGTCCTGTCCTGGCCGGTAGAGGGCGTCCCCGGCCACCGAGCGGTCGTCCGCCCCGAACTGGGCGTCACGGATCGCGATGCCGCCGACCCGGCCCTCGGCACCGTTGGTCATCGTCACCTGTGCCGCGGTCTGCGCCAGCTGGCCGGCACCGCATCCGCTGAGGAGAACTACCAGCGCACACCCGACCGCGACGACCGTCGTCCTGTACCGGCCATCGCGCATCCCGGCTCCCGCCGTCGTCCGAACGGCGCTGAGCGTAGGGCGACGGATGTAGCTGGACCGTGAGTTTCGGGCGGTCGGCGTGCCCGGGGGAGGCGACCTCACCCCGCCCCCTCCGTTCGTAGGGGTCTCCTGCCCGGACGCCCGAGGGGTAATCGCGATCACCCCTGTGCTCCCGGCCACAGCACCCCTAGCGTGCGGACCCGACCCATCCGCCTGCCGCAGAGAGGGCTGACATGCAGGTAGACGAGCTGCTCAAGCCGTTCCCCATCAAGGAGTTCCACCCCTTCCCCCGGGCGCTGATGGGCCCCGGCGCGCACGAGATGATCGGGCCCGAGGCCCTCAACCTGGGCTTCAAGAAGACGCTGGTGATGACGTCCGGCCTGCGCGGCACGGATGTCGTCCACAAGATCGTCGAGTCGATGAAGTACCACGGCCTCGAGGTCGTCGTGTACGACCAGGTCGAGTCGAACCCCAAGGACTACAACGTCATGGACGCTGTGGGCCTCTACCAGCAGAACCACTGCGACTCGTTCGTCTCCATCGGCGGCGGTTCCTCGCACGACGCCTGCAAGGGCGCGCGCATCTCGGTCGCGCACGACGGCCGCAACGTCAACGAGTTCGAGGGCTTCAACAAGTCCGAGAACCCGGCGAACCCGCCGCACATCGCGGTCTCCACGACGGCCGGCACCGGGTCCGAGACCTCGTGGGCCTACGTCATCACCGACACCACGACGGACCCGGACAACCCGCACAAGTACGTGGCGTTCGACGACACGTCGGTGACCACCCTCGCCATCGACGACCCTGTCCTCTACTACGACTGCCCGATCGACTACACCGCGCAGTGCGGCTTCGACGTGCTCGCGCACGCCTCCGAGCCCTACGTCTCGCGGCTGAACTTCCAGCCCTCGCTGGGCAACGCGCTGCACGCGGTCAAGCTCACCGCGCAGCACCTGCGCCAGGCCGTGTGGAACGGCCAGGACCTCGCCGGGCGCGAGGGCATGATGTACGCGCAGTACATCGCCGCCCAGGCGTTCAACTCCGGTGGCCTCGGGATCATCCACTCGATCTCGCACGCCGTGTCGGCGTTCTACGACACCCACCACGGCCTGAACAACGCGATCGCGCTGCCGCGCGTGTGGGCGTTCAACATGCCGGTCGCCTACGAGCGCTTCGCCGACATGGCCGACGCCATGGGCGTCGACACCCGTGGCATGACCAAGCCGCAGGCCGCCGACGCCGCGCTGGCCGCCGCCATCCGGCTGCTGCGCGACGTGGGCATCCCGGAGAAGTTCGCCGACGTCACGCAGGACTCGTACTCGAAGAACCGGCTCGGCCAGGGCCCGACCAAGTTCTACGAGAAGTCGTCGAGGATCGTCGGGGACTCGGCGGACGTCGACCGGATCACCAACCACGTCCTGGGCGACGCCTGCACCCCGGCCAACCCCAAGGAGTGCACCTTCGAGACCGTCCGCCCGGTCGTCGAGCACTCCATCAACGGTGACCTGGACGACCTGCTGACCTGACCGTCCGGCCAGTCCACCTGATCGATCGCACCAGCGGGCCCACGCCGCGCGAGTGATACTCGTGACGGGTGGGCCCGCCGGCTGCGGGGCCCGCTGCACCACCGCCGGTGCGGCCCGCGAAGGAGTAACCCAACGTGACCGACGCTGTCGTCCCCTCTGCGACCGACGCTGCTGCCGCGATCGGCGCAGGCGGCCCGTTCGAATCCGTCGACCAGGTCGTCGAGGCCCTGCGCGAGCACGGCTACATCGCCGACGCCCGCCTGGCGACCACCGTCTTCCTGCTCACCCGGCTGGACAAGCCGCTGCTGCTGGAGGGCCCCGCCGGTGTCGGCAAGACCGAGCTGGCGAAGATGCTGGCGCTGACCACCGGCCGCCGCCTGCTGCGCCTGCAGTGTTACGAGGGCCAGGACGAGACCAAGGCCCTCTACGAGTGGGACTACGGCAAGCAGCTCATGTACACCCAGATCCTGCGCGAGAAGATCGGGCAGGTCGTCGAGGACGCCCCCGACCTGGCCTCGGCCGTCGAGCGGGTCGGGTCCCAGGAGAGCGTCTTCTTCTCCGAGCGGTTCCTGGCTCCGCGCCCGCTGCTGGAGGCGATCCGTTCCGAGCAGCCCTGCGTGCTGCTGATCGACGAGGTCGACCGCGCCGACGAGGCACTCGAGGCCGTGCTGCTGGAGACCCTGGGCGAGTACCAGATCTCGGTGCCCGAGGTCGGGACCTTCACCGCGAAGCACCGCCCCTACGTGCTGCTGACCTCGAACAACACCCGTGATCTGGCCGCCGCGCTGAAGCGTCGCTGCCTGCACCTGTTCCTGGACTACCCGTCCGCGGCGCGCGAGCTGGAGATCGTCCGCTCGAAGAAGACCGGGCTGTCCGACCAGCTGGCCGAGGAGCTCGTCACCGTCGTGCGCGGGCTGCGCGAGCTGGAGCTGCGCAAGTCGCCGTCGATCTCCGAGACGATCGACTGGGCCCGCACGCTGGCGGTGCTCGGCGTCGACGAGCTGAACTCGCAGATCCTCTCCGACACCGTCTCGGTCGTCGTGAAGTACGACAAGGACGTCAAGAAGGCCATGGACGCGATCCCGCACCTGGTCGACCCGAACGCGGTCGTCGACGACGACCACGGACACGGCCACGGGCACGGGCACGGGCACGACGGGGGCCACTCGCACGACGAACCCGCGCCCGCCCCTACCCCCGCTCCTGCCCCGACCGCCCGGCCCGCGGCGTCCGACGACCCGGACGACGGCGACGTCGACGGCCGGTCCAAGCGGGCCGCGAAGGACGAGCCGGGACGGCACCCGGTCTACGGCGGGGTCACCTCCGGCAGCAGCACCCGCCCGCGTCCGGTGAGCCCCGGCCAGGGGTCGCGCTCGTTCGGCGGCACCCGCAGGCGCCCGATCTGAGCCGGAGGTACTCGTGGAAGCCAGCATCCACCGCTTCGTGCGGCTGCTGCGGATCCGGGCGGTACGCATCTCGGTGTCCGAGGCACTGGACGCGATGGCCTGCGCCGCCCAGCCGGGCGTGCTGTCGGACAGGTCCGTGCTGAAGGAGGCACTGCGCGTCGCGCTGATCAAGGACCGGCGTGACGAGGCCACCTACGACGAGGTCTTCGACCTGTTCTTCTCGCTGGTCAAGGTCGGTGAGCAGGAGACCGGTCACGGCCATGGGCACGGTCACGGGGACATGACCGACGACACGCCGCTGGAGGACTTCACGCTCTCCGAGGAGCCGTCGGAGACCCCGCAGGAGGGGCACGACCACGGCGCCCCGGTCGACATCAAGGAGTTCTTCGACCCGCAGGACCTGGCCGAGCAGTACAACCTGCACCAGGAGGCCAACAAGATCGACATCGCGTCGATGACGGACGAGATCGTGCTATCCAAGGAGCAGGCGAACGACGCCACCGACGGCCAGCGGGTCCAGATCGAGACCGACCGGTTCTCCGGCGGCGGGATCCCGGGCGAGATCTCCCAGCAGCAGGGCACCCAGGTCGACGCCGACCTGTCGGTCGCCCAGCAGGACGCGCTGCTGGGCTGGCTGAACTCGGAGGAGGACGCGCTCTCCGAGGCCGAGCAGGGCACCGAGGACGACGCGGCGGCCCTGCGCCGGCGGCTCACCGGGGTGCTGGAGAACCTGCCGGAGATGCTCAAGGCGCACCTGGAGAAGCTGCTCGAGATCGAGCAACGGATCGTCGAGGGCCACGACGACTCCGATCGGGCGGCCGAGGTCGACCGCGCCTCGGAGACCGAGCGGATGCAGCTGGAGGACTCGCTGCGCCGCCTCGCGAAGTCGCTGCACGGCGCGCTGACCCACCGGCGCCGGGTGTCCCCGCGCGGGCGGATCGACTCGGCCCGCACGATGCGCAGGAACATGCGCTACGACGGGGTGCCGTTCAACCCGGTCACGGTGCAGCGGCAGGAGGACAAACCGCGCCTGGTGGTGCTGGCCGACGTCTCGCTGTCGGTGCGGGCCACCGCCCGGTTCACCCTGCACCTGGTGCACGGCCTGCAGGACCTGTTCGGGCAGGTGCGCTCGTTCGCATTCGTCGCCGACCTGGTCGAGGTCACCGAGCTGTTCGCCGACCACCCCGTCGAGCACGCCCTCGGGCTGATCTTCGGCGGCGACCAGCTCGACGTCGACGCCAACTCGCACTACGGGCTGGCGTTCGGCCAGTTCCTGTCCGACCACGGCTCGGCCGTCACCCGGCGGACCACGGTGCTGATCCTCGGCGACGGCCGGGGCAACGGGAACGACCCGAACATGGAGGCGTTCGTCGAGATCACCCGGCGGGCCCGGGAGACGATCTGGCTGACCCCGGAACCGCGCTACTCGTGGGGCCTGGGCCGCTGCGACCTCCCGGCCTACGCCGAGCACTGCGACCGCGTCCGCGTCGTCCGCGACCTCTCCGGCCTGGAGAGCACCACCAACGAGATGGCCGGCGAGCTGATCGGCCGGTAGGGCCTGCGGCCCGTGAGTGGTTGTCGCGGTCCGAGCAGCGATAACCGCTCACGGGCGCGGTCTGGACGCGGCTTGGGGGAGGATGCGCGACATGGCGGAACAGGCGTACGGCGACTACCAGCTGGAGATCTACGGGGCCGGCCTCGGCGGGCGCGTCCCGACCCTGCCGATGAGCTTCGACGAGCTGGAGCGACGCGCCGAGGCGGCGCTGCCGCCGACCGTCTGGTCCTACGTGGCCGGTGGTGCGGGCGCCGAGCGGACCCAGCGGGCCAACGCCGAGGCGTTCTCCCGGTGGGGCCTGGTGCCGCGGATGCTGGCCGGTGCGACCGAGCGGGACATGCGGGTGGAGCTGTTCGGCCGGACGCACCCGACGCCGCTGTTCCTGGCCCCGGTCGGCGTCATCGGGATGTGCGCGCAGGACCGGCACGGTGATCTGGCGACCGCCCGGGCGTCGGCCCGCACGGGGGTGCCGATGGTCGCCTCGACGCTGACCAACGACCCGTTGGAGGACGTGGCCGCCGAGCTCGGCGACACCCCGGGGATGTTCCAGCTCTACACCCCGAAGGACCGCGAGCTGGCCGAGAGCCTGGTGCACCGCGCCGAGCGGGCCGGGTTCTCCGCGCTGGTGGTCACCCTGGACACCTGGGTGACCGGCTGGCGTCCGCGGGACCTGTCGACCTCGAACTTCCCGCAGCTGCGCGGGCACTGCCTGGCCAACTACTTCTCCGACCCGGTCTTCCGGTCCCGGCTGGAGCAATCCCCGGAGCAGGACCCCGGTGCCGCGATCGGCCGGTTCGCCCAGACCTTCGGACACCCGGTGACCTGGGACGACCTCGCCTGGCTGCGCGGGCTCACCGACCTGCCGCTGGTGCTCAAGGGCATCTGTCACCCCGACGACGCCCGGCGGGCACTGGACCGCGGCGCGGACGGGATCTACGTCTCCACCCACGGCGGCCGGCAGGCCGACGGCGGGCTGCCTGCGCTGGAGATGCTGCCGGACGTGCTGGACGCGGTGGACGACGCGGCCCCGGTGCTGTTCGACTCCGGCGTCCGGACCGGCGCGGACGCGGTCCTCGCGCTGGCGCTGGGCGCGACCGCGGTCGGCGTCGGCCGCCCGTACGCCTACGGGCTGGCACTGGGCGGCGAGGACGGGATCGTGCACGTGCTGCGCTCGCTGCTGGCCGAGGCCGACCTGCTGATGGCCGTGGACGGCTACCCGGCGATCACCGACCTGACCCGCTCGGCGCTGCGCAAGCGCTGGTGACCCGGCCGTCCGGAGGGGGAGGACCCGGACGACGGGTCGTGGTGCGCGGGCGCGGCGGCGGCCTAGCGTGGCGGTGGCACGCCCGCGGACCAGGAGCACCTCGATGATCGGAACCGACCGGCTCAGCAACGACCTCGCCGGCTGGCTGGACCGCACCCTGGTCAGGCCCGGCCTGCTGGCGCCGGAGCGGTTCGAGGACGCCTTCGTCGCCTGCGTGGCGAGCGCGGCGAAGGACCCCGAGGCACCGGACGACGCGTGGCTGGCCTTCTACCGCAACACCCTGGACGCGCTGGCCGGCGAGCCCGAACCGGGCGGGACGAACGCCGAGATGGCGCCGGTGCACGCCCGCGCCCGCTCGCTCGTCGTCGGCGGGGACGTGCTGGAGCTGGGCTGCTGCTTCGGGTTCCTGTCCCTGCAGCTGGCCCGCGACGGCCACCGGGTCACCGCCACCGATCTCACCGGCGGCACCGTCGAGCTGCTGACCCGGCTGGCGCCGCAGCTCGGCGCGGACGTCGAGACGCACGTCGCCGACGCCCGCGCGGTCGCCCTGCCCGACGACTGCGCGGACACCGTGTTCGCGGTGCACCTGATCGAGCACCTGCCCGCGGCCGAGGGCGACGAGGTCCTCGCCGAGATGCTCCGCCTCGCCCGGCGCCGGGTGGTCGTCGCCGTCCCGTTCGAGGACACGCCGAACCCGGCCTGGGGGCACGTGCGGATCTTCGACGCCGGTGTCCTGCGCCGGATGGGCGAGCGCACCGGGCACCGGTTCACGGTCTCCGAGCACCACGGCGGCTGGCTGGTGATCGACCGCTGAGAGCGGGCCGTGCCAGCAACAACTGGGTGAGGGTCTCGAGCGGTCCGCGGTCGTAGCGGCGCAACCACCCGGAGGCGACGAGCGCGGAGCCGGTCATCACCAGCGCCCAGATCGCCACGACCAGCGCGGTCCGGGCCGGCGGCCCGACCGTGGCGAGGGTCCCCGCGAGCCCCAGCCCCCAGGCGTGGAACAGCACCGCCGCGACCAGATTCTGCCCGACGTAGCAGCTCATCGCGGCCCGCCCGAGCGCGGTCAGACCGCGCCGGGTCCGGCCGGCCGGGCCGCGCATCCGCAGCAGCACCGCCGGGACCAGGCCCAGCACCCCGAACGCGACCAGCGGTGCCGCGAGGTAGCGCTCGACCATGAACCAGGCCGGCCCGGCGAGCGTCGTCGCAGTGTTGAGCACGACGCCGGCCGCCCCGAGCGCCATCAGCCGGGCCCGCACCCGGGCGCCGTCCGGATCGAACACCCCGGCCCGCAGCAGCGCCGACCCGGCCAGGAACAGCACCACCGCCGAGGGCACGATCAGCACCAGCTCGATCCGGTAGAGCAGCGGCTCGGTCAGCCGCTGCCACACCTGCCCGGTCCAGGTCTGCGGGTACGCGGCCAGCGGCACGTCGGCACCGGAGAGCCCGCTGGTCGCCACGGTGAGCCCGCCGACGAGCAGCACCACGACTCCGCCGGCCACCGCCCCGGCGGCGACCCGCACCGCCCGGCTCCGCCCGACCAGCCACGCCACCAGCATCGACGCGATTGCGTACCCCATCAGCACGTCGAACTCGAACACCAACAGGTAGTGCAGCAGGCCCTCGACGAACAGGATCGCGGCCCGGAGCAGGTACCGGCCGGGCCAGCGCAGGCCCCGGCGGACCGCGGAGCGGTACTGCAGCTCCATCCCGATGCCGAACAGCAGCGTCAGCAGGGCCAGGGACTTGCCGCTCGCCAGCGACAGCAGCACGGTGTCGAGCCACCAGCCATCGGCCGTCCCGGAGAAGATCGCCCCCGGGCCGCGCGGGTCGGCGAACAGCCAGACGTTGACGGCGAAGGTGCCGGCGATCGCGATCCCGCGGAGCACGTCCGGGGCGGCCAGGCGCTGCCCGGGCTCGGTGCGCACACCCGGCTCACCGGACATCGGCGGCCTCCCGGTCGTCCTTCCCGCCGAACACCGTGGCCCACAGCGGCCCGGCGACCAGCCAGATCCCGGCGATCACCGTCGCGGTCCCCAGCCAGGACCACATCGGGTCGGCCGACCACGCCGTCGGCGCCGGGACCGCCAGGCCGCCGGCCACGGTGAGCAGCAGCAGGACGCCCGCAGTGATCACCCAGGTGGCGCCGACCTTGCGGTACTCGCGCCACTCGTAGCGCATCCGGGCGGGTCCGCCGCGCGGCGGCTTCACCGGTGCCGGGCCACCGGCGAACCGGTGCGCGAACCGGACGTCGGCCCAGCGCACCAGCGAGTGCCCGAACGCGACCGTCACCCCCAGGTAGAGCGCGGCCAGGCCGTGCACCCGGGACGGCTCTCCGCCGGTGGCGAGGTCGGCGGCCGACGCCGTGACCAGCACGACGTCCATCAGCGGCACCCCCAGCAGCAGGACCGTTCCCAGTCCCGGGCGGCGCAGCACGTAGCGCGCGCCCAGCCCGGCCAGCAGGAACACCCAGAACCCGATCTCGGATGCGCCGATCAGCCACACCAGTGGCTCGGCGAGCAATGATTCCCCCATACGCTCGATCGTGCTCGCGACGGCGTCCGTGATCGTCCGGCGCACGACCGATCCCGCCGTACCTCGTTCGACGGACGCCCCGGCCGCGCGGTCGTGCTGGGATGGGCCGGTGATCTCGTACCTGGCGAACCGGGACACGGGGCAGCCCTCCGTGCGGCGGGACGCCGGGACCGGGCTGGCGTGGTTCGTCGTCGGGGTGCTGCTGTGGCTGCCGGAGATCGCGATCATCTGGGGACCCCGGCCCGGACCGGACCCCGGGACGTGGTCGGTCCTGACCCTCGTCGTGGCCTGTGCCGCCGCGCCGCTGCGCCGGGTGCAGGCCGTGACCGGGCTCCTGATCGCGACGTGCGCCCTGATCGCCGGGGCGGTCTGGACCGGTCGCACCGAGATCGGGACGCTGCTGGTGTTCACCGACCTGCTCTACTGCGCCGTCCTGTACCCGTCGCGGCGCGCGGCCCGGGTCGTGGCGGCGAGCGCCGGGATCGTCGTCGCCGTGCTCGCCCTCGTCGCGCTGATCACTGCGGGCGGCCGGACGGCCGTACTGAGCGTGCTCAACCTGGGCCTGGTCGTGGGGATACCGCTGGTGTGGGGTGCCGAGGTGCGCCGGCACCGGGATCTCGCCGAGCTCGAGCGGGCCCGGGCCGCGGAAGCCGCGCGGGCGGCGGCCCGGGAGCGCGAGACGGCGATCGCCGCGGAACGTGCGCGGATGGCCCGCGACCTGCACGACGTCGTCGCGGGGCGGCTCTCGGCGATCGCCCTGCAGTCCGAGGCGGCGCTGCAGCCCGGTACCGACCCGGAACTGGCCCGCCGGGTGCTCGGCACGATCCGGGAGTCCGGGGTCGCGGCGCTGGGCGAGATGCGGGCGATGATCGGACTGTTGCGGGCCGGGGACGCCGCGGACCCGCCGCTCGCACCCGGCCGGTTGTCCGAACTGGATGCCCTGGTCGACGACGCCCGCCGGGCCGGGCTCGACGTCCGGCTCGACGACGAGCGGCCGGCCGGGCTCGCGATACCGGCGGCGGTGGAGCTGACCGGCTACCGGATCGTGCAGGAGTCGCTGACCAACGCGGTCAAGCACGCCCCCGGCTCGACGGTCCGGATCCGGCTCGCGGCCGGATCCGCCCGGGAGCCGCTGCGGCTGGAGATCCGCAACGGCGGTGCGGCCGGACCCGTCACCGACGCGCCGGGCGCGCGCGCCGGGACCGGGCTGGCCGGACTGGCCGAGCGGGCCGGGGCGGTCGGCGGGCGGTGCGACGCCGGACCCGACGGCGACGGCTGGGCGGTCCGCGCGGTGCTGCCGTTCGACGGGGCCGCCTCCGCGTCGTGACCGTCACGCGGCCCGACCATCGCCCCGGCCACGAAGAAAGCTTAGGCTTGGCTGTCCGTGATGTCCGGGTCCTGCCCCACAGGTCCCGATCCACGCCCTCGTCCTCGTCTCCCCGGAGGTCCCCGTGTCCCTGTCCATCGATCGGCGCACCCTGCTGTTCGGCGCCGGGGCCCTCGGGCTCGGCGCCGTACTGGCCGGCTGCGCCGGTGGCGCCGGCCCGGCCGAGAGCGACGGCGGGGACGCCGGGGGTGCCGGGGATGCCGGGGATGCCGGGGATGCCGGGGCCCGCACGGTCGCGCACAAGTTCGGCAGCACCGAGATCTCCGGCACCCCCGGCCGGGTGGTCACCGTCGGCCTCACCGACGCCGACTACGCCATCGCGCTCGGCACCGTGCCGGTGGGCGTCCGGGACTGGTTCGGCGAGCAGCCCGGCGCCCTGTGGCCGTGGGCCCGCGAGCAGGCGGGCGGCACCGTTCCCGAGGTGCTGCCGGTGGAGGCGCTGAACCTCGAGCAGATCGTCGCGCTGGCACCCGACCTGGTGCTCGGCCCGAGCGCCGGGCTCACCGCCGAGGACTACGAGCAGCTCTCCGCGATCGCGCCGACCGTGGCGCAGCCGGCCGAGTTCGCCGACTACGGCGCCCCCTGGCAGAAGATCATGGAGGTGACCGGGCAGGCGCTCGGGCAGCCGGAGCGCGCCGCGCAGCTGACGGCCGGGGCCGAGCAGCGGTTCACCGCCATCCGGGCCGAGCATCCCGAGTTCGCCGGTCGGACCGCGCTGCTGGCCAGCGTGCTGGAGGACGGCTCCTACTATCTCTACGCCGAGGGCCCGGCGCCCCGGTTCCTCGTCGACCTGGGGTTCACCCTGCCGCCGGCCGCCGAGGCGATCTTCACCGGCCCGGAGCGGGCGCCGCAGACGCTCAGCCGCGAGCAGGTCTCGCTGCTGGAGGCCGACGTGCTGCTGGTCGGGCTGTACGGCGACCAGGCTACGGACCGCTTCGCCACCGACCCGGTGGTGGCCGGGCTGCGGGTCGCCCGGGAGGGTCGCGCGGTGCTGATGCCCGAGCTGAGCACGCTGAACGGGACGCTGTCGTTCGGCTCGGTGCTGAGCCTGCCCAAGGCTCTCGACGAGGCGGTGCCGCGGATCGTCGCCGCGCTCGACGGCGACCCCGCGACCCCGGTGCCCGCCGCGACCTGACCGGGCCCGTGCATCGTTCGACCGACGCGGGCGGCCCCGCGCCGTGCTGGGATGGGGCCGTGGAACGGGTGCGGGTGCTGGTGGCCGACGACCAGGACGCGGTCCGGACCGGGCTGGTGTTGATCCTGGGCTCGGCCGCGGACATCGAGGTGGTCGCCGAGGCCGCGGACGGGCTCTCCGCGGTGCGTGCGGCGGCCGAGCACCGGCCGGACGTGGTGCTGATGGACATCCGGATGCCCGGCGTCGACGGGATCGAGGC
Organism: Pseudonocardia nantongensis; assembly: GCF_046546495.1. NCBI lineage: Bacteria > Bacillati > Actinomycetota > Actinomycetes > Pseudonocardiales > Pseudonocardiaceae > Pseudonocardia > Pseudonocardia nantongensis. The sequence continues at coordinate 241,360 of NZ_JBKGXT010000005.1, forward strand.
GACCCGCCGGATCCTCGCCACGGGGTCGGCCCAGGTGCTGGTACTGACCACCTTCGACCTCGACGAGCTGGTCGACGGCGCGCTCGCCGCCGGAGCGGCCGGCTTCCTGCTGAAGTCGGTGGACGCGGCGCGGTTGACCGAGGGAGTGCGCGCCGTCGCCCGCGGCGACGGGGTGCTGGCCCCGGAGATCACCCGGCGGGTGATCTCGCGTTACGCCGGGGCCCCGCAGCCGTCGTCGGTACCGGGGCTGGACACGCTGACCGCCCGCGAGGCCGACGTGCTCGCCGGCCTCGGCCGCGGACTGTCCAATGCGGACCTGTCAGCGGAGCTGACGATCTCGGAGGGGACCACGAAGACGCACGTGTCCCGGGTTCTGGCCAAGCTCGGGCTGCGCTCGCGCACCCAGGCCGCGATCGCCGCCCAGGAGGCCGGGCTGGTGTGAGCCACCGGCCCGGCCACGGGTCGGCTCACCGTCAGGTGCTCACCAGTTGCGACACCCGTTGGTGCGACATCTGGAGCGCGTCGGCGATGTCACGCAGCGACAGCCCCGCCAGGCGCATCTTCTGGATCGCGGCGGAGCGGGACCGGGCCAGCGCTTCCCGGCTCCGTTCGGCTTCGTCGGCTGCTTCGAGCGCCTGGACGAGCGACTCGGTGAACTCCAGCCCGCTACCGGAGAAGTGCCAGTCGAGATGGAAGTCGTCGTCGCCGATCAGATCCGCCAGGCCGCTGCGCACCGCATCGTCGAGCTCGCTGAAATGGTCGATCTCGTAAGCGGCGAAGGTGTTGACCGGCAGGCCGCCGACGACGGCGACCCACATACCGTCCTCACGAGTGACGTTCACGGCGTATGCGGCCATCGCTACTTCTCCATCCACTTCGGCCCGAACAGTGGCTCCAGCCCGTTCTCCAGACCCCGCAGGACAGTCCAGGATTGTTCCTTCGGGTGGTCGGTGAGGCCGAATGACCCGACCGTCTCACCGTCGCCGTTGACGAGGACGTAGCTACGGTGGGACCCCTTCCCTCCGGTGGTCTCCTCGACGGTGAGGCCGTACTTCCGGGCGACCTTCCGCACCGTCTGCAGGGTCTGCGGAAGCTTCGTCCGCTTGTTCACCACAAGAATAAGTCTAGCGTTCTAGACACGCAAGTGTCTAGCACGCTAGACAGGGCCCGACGGGCGCGGCTCAGCGCCGGCCGTGCGCCGTCTCCAGGGCGCGGCGGACCAGGACCTGCACCAGGTGCGTCCGGTACTCCGGAGTGCCGTGCGAGTCGGACGGCGGCTCGGTCCCCTCGGCGGCCAGCGCGGCCGCCTCGGCGATCGTCCTCCCGTCCGCGAGCGCCTGCTCGGTGGCGGTCGCCCGCAGCGCGGTCGAGCCCATGTTGACCAGGCCGATCCGGTCGTCGGAGATCGCGACGCCGACGATCCCCCAGTCGTTGGACCGGCGGGTGAACTTCTCGTACGCCCAGTTCCGGTCCCCGCAGCGCGGGACCCGGATCTCGACGATCAGCTCGTCCGGCTCCCGGACGCTGGTGAACACCCCGGTGTAGAACTCGCCGATCGGCACGCTGCGGCGCCCGCGCGGGCCCTGCAGCACGATCGTGCCGTCCAGCGCCAGCACGGCGGCCGGCAGGTCCGCGGCCGGGTCGGCGTGCGCGAGCGTGCCACCCAGGGTGCCCCGGGCCCGGATCTGCGGGTCCCCGACGGTGCGGGCCACGGCCGGCAGCAGCGGGCACTCGGCGGCGAGGTCCTGGGAGTTCACGACGTCGCGGTGCTTGGTGCCGGCACCGATGGCGACCTCGTCACCCTCGACCCGGATGTAGCTCAGCTCGGGCAGCCGGCCGATGTCGATCAGGAACTCGGGCGCACCGAGGCGCACCTTCATCACCGGGATCAGCGAGTGCCCGCCGGCCAGGACGCTGGCGTCCTCGCCCTTCTCGGCGAGCAGCGCGATCGCGGCCTCGACGGTGTCCGGGCGGGCGTAGTCGAACGCGAGGGGGATCATGCGCCGGCCTCCCCACGGGAGAAGCCGGGCGCGGTGCGCAGAGCGTCGGACTCGGCCTCGGCCCGCTGCTCGGCGTCCGGGTCCTTGCCGGCCGCGACCAGCACGGCGCGGACGATGTTGTGATAGCCGGTGCAGCGGCAGAGGTTGCCCTCCAGCCCCTCCCGGACCTTGCGCTCGTCGAGGTCGTCGTCGTGGCTGATCAGCGACTCCGCGGCCATGACCATGCCCGGGGTGCAGAACCCGCACTGCAGGCCGTGCTCGGCGTGGAACGCCGCGGTGACCGGGTGCTCCGGGCGCCCGTCGGCGGCGCCCTCGAGGCCCTCCATCGTGGTGACGGTCTGCTGGTCGGCCTGCACCGAGAGCACCGTGCAGGACTTCACGGCCTCGCCGTCGAGCAGCACGGTGCACGCGCCGCAGGAGGTGGTGTCGCAGCCGATGTTGGTGGCCTTCAGCCCGACGTCCTCGCGCAGGTAGTGCGCGAGCAGCTGCCGGGGCTCGACGTCGGCGGTGGTCGCCTCGCCGTTGACGGTGATCTCTACCTTCACTTGCTTCCCTCCGAAGCGGAGTGGACGGCCTCCCAGACCCGCAGCGGGGTCAGGGGCATGTCGATGTGGCGGATGCCGAGGTGGGACAGGGCATCGATGACGGCGCTCTGGGTGGCGGGGGTGGAACCGATCGTCCCGGCCTCGCCGATGCCCTTGTAGCCCATCGGGTTCACCGGGGTGCGGGTGGTCATCTCGATCAGGTCGAAGCTGGGCAGCTCGGCCGCCGACGGGATGCCGTAGTCGGCGAACGTCCCGGTCAGCGGCTGGCCCTCCTCGTCGTAGACGACCTCCTCCAGCAGCGCCTGGGCGATGCCCTGGGCGATGCCGCCGTGCCGCTGCCCGTCGCAGAGCAGCGGGTTGAGGATGGGGCCGGCGTCGTCCACCGCGAAGATCTTCTCGACGGTGACCTTGCCGGACTCGGTGTCCACCTCGACCACGCAGACGTGCGCGCCGAACGGGAAGGTCGGCTTCTTGCCGTCCCAGGTGGTGTCGACCTTGAGCTGCTCGGCGCCCGCCAGCTCGGCGAGCGTGACGCTCTTCGCGCCGGGCACCCCCTTGACCGTGATCGCGGCGTTCGCCGGGTCGAGCTCCAGGTCGTCCACCGAGGCCTCGAGCAGGTCGGCCGCGCGCTGCTTGGCCTCCTCGATCAGCTCGGTCGAGGCCTGGTGCACCGCGACGCCACCGGTCTGCAGGCTCCGCGAGCCCATCGTCCCGCCCCCGCGGGGCACCAGGTCGGTGTCGCCGTGCTTGACGGTGATCTTGTCGAGCGGGACGCCGAGCTGGTCCGAGGCGAGCATCGCCCACGCGGTGGCGTGCCCCTGACCGTGCGGGGAGGTGCCGGTCAGCACGGTGACCGAGCCGTCGGCGTGCACCTCGACCGAGGCGTCCTCGGCGAACGCGCCGCCGCCGGTGATCTCCACGTAGGACGACACGCCGATGCCGAGCTGGCGGACGTCGCCGCGCTCGCGGCGGGCCTGCTGCTCGGCGCGCAGCCGCTGGTACCCCGACTTCTCCAGCGCCAGGTCGATCGCCTTGGCGAACTCGCCGGAGTCGTACTCGACCCCGCCCTTGGTCTGGAACGGGAACTTCTCCGGGGCGACGACGTTGAGCTTGCGCAGCTCGGCCGGGTCCTTGCCGAGCTCGGCGGCGAACAGGTCCACCGCCCGCTCGATGGCGGCGGTCGCCTCGGGGCGGCCGGCACCGCGGTAGGCGGCGACCGAGGTGGTGTTGGTGACGACGGTCCGGGCACGCGACTCGACGTTCTCGATGTCGTAGGTGCCGGGCGCCATCATCCGGGTGAACATCGGCAGGAAGGTTCCCAGCCGCGGGTAGGCGCCGAGATCCTGCACGACGTCGAGCCGGTAGTGGGTGATCCGGCCCTCGCGGGTGCCGCCGATCGTGACGGTCTGGCGCTGGGCGCGGCCCTGCACCATCCCGGTCATGTTCTCCGAGCGGGACTCGTTCCAGCGGACCGGACGGCCCTGCCGGCGGGCGAGCCAGGCGACGAGCGCGAACTCCGGGTCGGAGCCGATCTTGGCACCGAACCCGCCGCCGACGTCCGGGAGGATCACCCGGACCTTCTCCTTGTCCATGCCCAGCCAGTCGGCGATCTGGTCCCGGCCGTCCTGGGCGTTCTGGTTGGACAGGTAGATCGTGACCCGGTCGCCCTCCCAGAAGGCGCTGGCGGCCCGGGTCTCCAGCGGCGCAGCGGCCAGGCGCTGGTTCACCAGGTCCTGGCTGACCACGACCTCGCACCCGGCGAACCAGTCCGGGTCCGGCTCCTCGTCGTGGTTGTAGGCGGCGGCGGTGTTGGTACCGGCCTCGGGGAACAGCAGGGTCTCGTCGCGCGCCGCGGCCAGCGGGTCGATCACCGCGGGCAGCGGCTCGTACTCCACGTCGACCAGCTCGGCGGCGTCCTCGCCCTGGTAGTAGTCCTCGGTCAGCACCGCGGCGACCGGCTCGCCGACGAACCGGACCCGGTCGGTGGCCAGGAACTGCCGCGTCATCGCCTTGTTCGCCCCAGGGAACAGCAGGGCCGGGGCGATGTCGAGGTCCGCGCCGGTGACCACGGCGACGACTCCGGGCGACTCCAGCGCCCCGGAGGGGTCGATCGAGGTGATCGTCGCGTGCGCCAGCGGGGAGCGGACGAGCGTCAGATGCAACGCCCCGGTCAGCCGCTCGTCCGTCAGATCGTCGGTGTAGGTCGCGCCGCGCGTGAGGAAGACCGGATCCTCGGTGCGGACGACGCGGGTGCCCAAGATGCTCATCGGGCGCGAGCGTATACGCGCCGACCGACCACGGCGAGGCGCGTCACGCGCGCCGAATCGCAGGTCAGGGCACCCTTACCGGCTGTGGGGTCTCCGACCCCGCAGACGCGGCGCACAGCTCGGCCGGAGATCCGAGCATCAGGAACCCTGACACGGATCGGACCTACGCCGGGTCGTCCCACCACGGCCGGACCGCCCACAGCGGGGAGACCGGTCCGTGCCCGGCGCCCAGCGGGTAGGAGTGCCGGACCGCCTCGACGATGTAGCGCTTGCCGAACCGGACCGCGGCCTCCAGGGACAGGCCGCGGGCCAGCCCGGACGCGGTCGCCGCGGCCAGCGAGTCGCCGCCGCCATGGGTGTGGCCGGTGTCGAACCGCGGCCCGGGCAGCTCGACGAACGTCGCGCCGTCGTAGAGCAGGTCGAGGCAGCCGTCGGCGTCGCCGGTGAGGTGCCCGCCCTTGACCAGGACGGCCCCCGGCCCGAGGGCGTGCAGCGCCTCCGCCGCGGCGTACTGGCCGTCCCGGTCCCGGATGTCGTGCTCGACCAGCAGCCGGATCTCGTCCAGGTTCGGGGTGACCAGGGTGGCCCGCGGGAACAGGGTGTGCCGGTAGGCGTCGAGGGCCTCCGCGGCGAGCAGCGGGTCGCCGTGCATGGACGCGGCGACCGGGTCGACGACGAACGGGGTGGTGCGGCCCGCGCCGATGCCGTGCTCGTCGCAGGCCGTCGCGACCGCGTCGATGATCTCGGCGTCGGCGAGCATCCCGGTCTTGGCCGCCTGCAGCCCGATGTCGGAGGCGACGGTGCCGATCTGCGCGGCGACCGTGCCGGCCGGGATCGTGTGCACGCCAGAGACGCCGACCGAGTTCTGCACGGTCACCGCGCACACGGCGAGGCAGCCGTGCACCCCGCACGCGGCGAACGCGCGCAGGTCGGCGGCGATCCCGGCGCCGCCGCCGGAGTCGGTGCCGGCGATCGTCAGGACCCGCGGTGGGGTGACGCCGACGGTGGGTTCCATGTCGAGCTCCTCCCTGGCCGGCATTACCCGGCCGGTTCCGCGGTCGGCGGCGGTGGTCCGGTCCGGACCCCAGCCGCCCTCTCAGCCCGCTCGCCCGCGAGCTCCCGCGTCCTGCGTGTTCCGACGACCGTAACCGGGCCCGGGCCGCGGTGTCGCGACGACCGGGAGTCGTCGGTGCCGCGCGGGAGACCCCGTGTCGAGGAGGTGAGCCCATGTCCGCTCAGCCTGCGGAGCCGATCGGGCCGGTGCCCGGACCCTGGCCACGAAGGTCGGGTTCTGATGTCACCGGGTCCGGCTCCCGACCACAACCACGCGGCGATGGAGATCGCATTCCAGCTGCGGGACCAGCTGCCGCCGAGGTTCGAGGCCCTCACCGACCTCGACATCGACCTGCAGCTCGCACCGCCGGACCGACCACATCACCGAGCGCGGCGAGTACGCCGACGCCGGGATCGGTCACTACTGGATCGTCGACCTCGGAGAGCCCGTCTCCCTGCTCGCCTGCCACCTGGCCGGTGAGTTCGGCTACGCCGACGGCGGCGTCGTCACCGGTCGCCACGCCGCGACCGAGCCGTTCCGGGTCGACCTGGATCTCGACGCGCTGCGCTGACCGTCGAGCGTTGCGAAACGGGCCGCGTCGACGACCGCTTCGCCACACTCGGTCCCGGTCAGTCCCCGGCGGACGAGATCGGCAGGTACACCCGGCCGCCCTCGTCGCGGAACTCCTCGGCCTTCTCGTCCATCCCGGCCTCGATCGCCTCGACACTGGTCAGGCCGTGCGCCTCGGCGTAGTCCCGGACGTCCTGGGTGATCTTCATCGAGCAGAACTTCGGCCCGCACATCGAGCAGAAGTGCGCGGTCTTCGCGGGCTCCGCCGGCAGCGTCTGGTCGTGGTAGCCCTGCGCGGTGTCCGGGTCCAGGGACAGCGCGAACTGGTCGCGCCAGCGGAACTCGAACCGTGCCTGGCTCAGGGCGTCGTCCCGGGCCTGGGCGTGCGGGTGGCCCTTGGCCAGGTCCGCGGCATGCGCGGCGATCTTGTAGCTGATCACGCCGACCTTGACGTCGTCCCGGTCCGGCAGGCCGAGGTGCTCCTTGGGCGTGACGTAGCAGAGCATCGCGGTACCGGCCTCGGCGATCCGGGCGGCGCCGATCGCCGAGGTGATGTGGTCGTAGCCGGGCGCGATGTCGGTGGCCAGCGGGCCGAGGGTGTAGAACGGCGCCTCGTCGCACCACTTCTCCTCCAGCCGCACGTTCTCGACGATCTTGTCCATCGGGACGTGCCCCGGGCCCTCGATCATCACCTGGACGTCGTGCGCCTTCGCGATCCCGGTCAGCTCGCCCAGCACCGCGAGCTCGGCGAGCTGTGCCTCGTCGTTGGCGTCGGCGATCGAGCCGGGACGCAGGCCGTCGCCGAGCGAGAAGGTGACGTCGTAGCGGCGCAGGATCTCGCACAGCTCGGAGAAGCGGGTGTAGAGGAACGACTCGCGGTGCTGCGCCAGGCACCACGCGGCCATGATCGACCCGCCGCGGGAGACGATCCCGGTGACCCGCTTCGCGGTCAGCGGGACGTGCCGCAGCAGCACACCGGCGTGCACCGTCATGTAGTCGACGCCCTGCTCGCACTGCTCGATCACGGTGTCCCGGTAGATCTCCCAGGTCAGCTTCGCCGGGTCCGAGTCCACCTTCTCCAGCGCCTGGTAGATCGGCACGGTGCCGATCGGGACCGGCGAGTTGCGGACGATCCGCTCGCGGGTCTCGTGGATGTCGCGGCCGGTGGACAGGTCCATCACGGTGTCGGCGCCCCACCGGGTCGCCCACACCATCTTGTCCACCTCCTCCTCGATCGACGACGTCACCGCGGAGTTGCCGATGTTGGCGTTGACCTTCGTGAGGAACCGCTTGCCGACGATCATCGGCTCGGACTCGGGGTGGTTCACGTTGGCCGGGATCACCGCGCGACCGCGGGCGACCTCGGAGCGGACCAGCTCGGCGTCGCAGCCCTCGCGGACCGCGATGAACCGCATCTCGGGTGTGATCACCCCCGCCCGGGCGTACGACAGCTGGGTCCCCGGCTCCTCGCTGCTCTGATTCTCGTTCCGCCTGCGCTCCTCTCGGCCCCCGTTCCAGCCCGACCGCAGTGCGAGCAGTCCCGACCGCACGTCGATCGTGGCCTCGGAGTCGGTGTAGGGGCCGGAGGTGTCGTAGACGTCGTGGTGCTCACCGTTGCTGAGCGCGATCCGGCGGACCGGGACCCGCAGGTCGTCCGGTCCGTCCACGTAGGCCTTCGTCGAACCCTGGATCGGGCCGGTGGTGACCTGCGGACGCGCGTGTTCCGGTGCAGTCGTCATGGCGACTTCCTCCCTCGCCGGCATTACCCGGCTGGTTCTGCGGTCGGCGACCGTGATCCGGTGTGTCGCCCTCTCAGCCCCGCGCGACGGAGCTCCCGCGTGTTCAGATGTGGGGTGGTGCGCGTCGTACCGTAAGCACCGTCGGGCGCACCGCGCCAGGCCCCCGGCCGTTCTCACCCGGTCGCGCGGAATGATCGCCGGGGGTACCGGGTTGGTCACCGGCATGACACAGAACGCCGAGCTGAGCCCGACCGACTGGGTACGCGAGCAGACCGAGAAGATCCTCGAGGCCGGGACGACCGAGGGCGTGACGGTCCTGGACCGCCCGATCATCCTGGTCACCACGACCGGCGCGAAGTCCGGCAAGAAGCGCTACGTGCCGGTGATGCGCGTCGAGCACGAGGGCTCCTACGCGATGATCGCCTCCAAGGGCGGTATGCCGGAGCACCCGGCCTGGTACCACAACGTGCTGGCGCACCCCGAGGTCACCGTGCAGGACGGCACCTCCACCGGCAGCTTCGTCGCACGCGAGGTGCAGGGCGAGGAGCGGCAGCAGTGGTGGGAGCGCTCGGTCGAGGCATTCCCGCCCTACGCGGAGTATCAGGAGAAGGCCTCCCGGGTCATCCCGGTCTTCGTGCTCGAGCCGAAGGCCTGACCGCGCGGCCGGTGCGCGCCCGACCCCTCGTACGGGCGCGGCACCGGCCGGCGTCTCGCGACGCCCGCTCAGCCGCCGGCGAGACCGGTGGCAGGGGCGACCCGTCCGGCACGGCGCATCGACGCCGTCGACGCGAGCACCGCGACGAGGACGACCCCACCGCCCAGCACGAGCAGCTGCCCGACCGGTGGCGCCGACACCGACATGTCCACCGCCTGCAGGCCGAGCGCCCCGTACGCACCGCCCAGCAGCACACCGACGACCGCTCCCACGGCCCCGGCCAGTGCCGCCTCGGCGGCGACCGAGCCGCGGGCCCCGGACCGGGTCAGACCCAGCGCCCGGAGCAGGGCGATCTCCCTGGTCCGCTCGGCGACCGACAGCGCCAGCGTCACGCCGACCCCGAGTACCGCGACCACCAGGGTCACCCCGACCAGGCCGCCGCCGACCGCCCGGACGATCGTGAACGTCTCCTCGGTGCTCGCCCGCGTGTCGGCGGTCCAGATCACCGAGCCGCCGCTGCCGTCGGTCGCCTCCGCGACCGCCGTCCGGGCCGCCATCGGGTCGGTCCCGGGCGCGGCGTCGACGAGGATCGCGGTGGCGCCGGTACGCACCCGCAGCTCCGGTCGTTCCCCGAGCCGGGCCGCGAGGGCGTCGGCCGCCGCCCGGCGGGCGGCGGGGTCCTCGAGGGACGAGGAGGGACTGCTCGGCAGCACCATGACCTCGGACGGGTAGTTGCGGTCGATCGAGGCCCTGGCGTCGGCGGTCGCACCGTCGATCCCCACGAGCAGCGCGGCGGTGAGACCGACCCCGAGCGCGAGCACCGTCGTCGTCGCCGCGGTGCGCCGGGAGACCCGGCGGGCGTTCGCGACGGCCAGCCGGGCGGGCCCCGACCGGGCCACGAGCGGCCGGACCAGCGCCGCGGCCCCCGCGACGAGGTACGGACCGACCAGGACCAGTGCGGCGAACGCCACCAGCCCGCTCAGCGCGACCAGCGCCAGCCCGACGAGGGAGTCGCCCACGGACGCACCGAGGGCCCCGATCCCCGCGGCCGACGCCAGCAGCACGGCCACCACGGGCATCCGGCGCCGGGCACGGGGGGCGTGCGCCTCGGTGCTGTCCGCCGCGCCCAGCGCCACCACCGGCGGCACCCGGCCGGCGGCGAGTGCCGGGGGCAGCGCCGCGACGACCGTCGCGACGACCGCGAGCAGCACGCACCCGGCCAGCCCGCCGGGGGACAGCGCGAGCGCGGGCACGTCCGTGCCGGACGCCCGCATCACCGCCAGCGCCGCGTACGCCGCACCGGTGGCGACCGCGGCCCCCACGACCCCGGCGACGAGCCCGGTGATCCCGGCCTCGGCGAGCACCGAGCGGGTCACCTGGCCGCGCGAGGCTCCGACACAACGCAGCATGGCGAGTTCCCGCCCACGCCGGCCGAGCACGATCCGGAACGTCGAGCCGACGACCACGGCCGCCGAGACCAGTGCGAGCCCGACGAACACCGACAGCGCCGCCAGCACCGACGTCACCGAGCCGGACACGCTCGAGATCTCGGCCTCGCGGGCCTCGTCGGCCGTCCGGACGCGGGCGCCCGCCGCGGCGGCCTCCAGCGCGTCCCGATCGGGTGTGCCCGCGACGTCGACCCGGCTGCCGTAGTACAGGTCGGGGCCGAAGGCGACCGCGTCGGCCGGGCTCAGCAGCAGACCGTCCCCGCCGTCCGGCCCGTGCGAGGAGATCCCGCCGACCGTGTACGGACGCCCGGACACGCTCAGCGCGTCACCGACGGCGAGCCCGGTCCGCTCGGCGGTGGCGGTGCTCAGCAACACCTCCCCGGGGCCCGGTGCGTGGCCCTGCTCCGGGGCCGGGCGCACCGACATCGGCCCGGTGGCCGGGTCGGTACCGATCCGCCACTGCCCCGTGGTGCCGCGCACCGTCACCGGCAGCTCACCCTCCTGGGCCGGCACGACGGCGCTCACCCCGGGGACCTCGGCGAGCCGGGCGGCGAGCGCACCGGCGCCCGTGGCGTCATCCGGCCGGTCGACGACGAACGACGCCCCCGGCGGCGTGCGCGCCGAGTCGGCCAGCAGCGCGTCCCGCATGGTCCCGCTGAACAGCACGGTCCCGGCCGCGAACACCGTCGCGACCAGGACCGCGAGCCCGATCAGCAGGGTCTGGCGGGGCCGGCGGCGGATCCCGGCGACGGCCGCGCGGGTCGCCGGGCTGCCGAGCCGCCTCACGAGGGCACCGCCACCGTGCGCTGCGGCCGTCCGCCGGGGCCACCCCGCCGGGGCGCGCTCAGCTCGCCCAGCGCGGCCAGGACCGAGTTCGGGTCCGGGTCGGTGATCCGGCCGGCGGCGACGCCGTCGCGCAGCAGCAGGACCTGGTCCGAGACCGAGGCCGCCAGCGGGTCGTGGGTGACCATCACGACGGTCTGGCCGTAGTCGTCCACGCAGCCGCGCAGCAGGCCGAGCAGCTCCCGCCCGGACGCCGTGTCCAGTGCACCCGTCGGCTCGTCGGCGACGACCAGCTCCGGCCGCCCGAGCAACGCCCTGGCCACCGCGACCCGCTGCCGCTGCCCGCCGGACAGCTCCGCCGGCAGGTGCCGGAGCCGGTCGCCGATCCCGAGCCGGTGGACGAGCTCGGCCCGCCACGCCCGGTCCGGACGGCGGCCGGCCAGGGACGCCGCGAGGTCGATGTTCTCCCCGGCGTTCAGGTGCGGCAGCAGGTTGCCGTCCTGGAACACGAACCCGATCCGGTCCCGGCGGACGGCGGTGAGCTCGGCGTCGCCGAGCGTCCCGAGATCGGTGTCGCCGAGCAGCACCTGCCCCGCCGTCTGCCGGTCCAGCCCGGCCAGGCAGTGCAGCAGCGTGGACTTACCGGAGCCGGACGGACCCATCACCGCGGTGAACCTCCCCGCGGGGAGCCAGAGGGTGATGCCGTCCAGCGCGCGGACGGCGGAGTGGCCCTCGCCGTAGGACCGGACCAGTTCGATCGCCGCGGCGGCGGCCCGGGGCGCCCGGGCCGGTACGGGGCGGGGCGCGCTCACCGCTGCTCCCCCCACTCCTCCAGCAGCGGCAGCACCGCGACCGTCAGCACCATCAGGAACAGCACGACGCCACCGACCACGGCGGCGCAGTTCATCAGGACATCGAGCATGGCCGTGACGATGCCGCCGCGGGCCGCCCGCCCGCGTCGGACCGGAGGACGGTGTTCGGCGCCGGGCCGTCGTACTTCCGGACGAGGTGAGCGCCGCGTTCTCGGCCCTAGGGTGTGCGCCATGTCCGGCCCGACTCCTGCTGTGCAGGAGGATCCGGCGCGCCCCGCGGTGCGATCCCGATCCCTGCTGTTCACCCTCGAGGCGTTCGCCTACCTGTTCTGGCTCGCGCTCGACGGCATCATGAGCCCGTCGCTGTTGGACGGTGCCGGGTTCGCCTACTCCGGACCGGTCGCCGGGCTCCTCGTCGCGGCCGTGGTGCTGACCCGGTACGTCCAGCCCACCGACCGGGTCGCAGCCGTCGCGTTCGGACTGTCGGCCGTGCTCTCGGTCACGTCGATCGTCACGCACGAGACGTTCTCCGGCGGCCGGGTCGTCGTCCTCTCGCTGGCGGAGCTGCTGGCGCTGGCGGTCATCACCGTCGCGACCGTGCGGCAGGCGTCCGGGCTGGTCGCCGTGGGTACCGCGGTCGTCTCCTTCGTCGTCATCGTCGGGATGCCGGTGCTGCGCTTCCCCGGCACCGGCGTCGACGATCCCACCGTCACCGCGCTCTGCGGCCTGGGCTGGGCGTCCGCGGTGGCGCTGGCCGCCGTCCTGCGCGAGGTCCGGGTGCGGCGCGAGGCCCGGCTGGCCGAGGCGCGCTCGACGGAGCGACTCGAGCTCGCCCGCGAGCTGCACGACGTCGTGGCACACCACGTGACCGGGATCGTCGTGGCCGCGCAGGCCGCCGTCACCGTGGCCCGGACCCGGCCGGAGGAGGCCGGCCCGGCCCTGGAGTCGATCGAACGGGCGGGCGCCGAGGCGCTGGCCGGGATGCGCCGGATGGTCGGGGTGCTGCGCGGCGACGAGGGCGCCGGAGACGGCCGCACCATCCCGCACGGTCCGTCCGACGTGGACGGTCTTGTCAACCGGTTCGACCCTGACGGCGTCCGGGCGGTGCTGGAGCGCGACCCGGCCCTGGAGTTCGCGGACCTGCCACCGGGCGTCGGCGTCACCGCGCACCGGGTCGTGCAGGAGGCCCTCACCAACGTGCACCGGCACGCCCCGGACGCGACGTCGGTGCAGGTCGGGCTGCACCTGCGGAACGGGAGCCTCGAGGTGACCGTGCGCAACGAGGGCGGCGCCCACGACCGGGGCCCGTTGGCCCGCGACCGCGGCGGGTTCGGGCTGGCCGGGATGGCGGAGCGGGTCGGCGCGCTCGGCGGGACGCTGCGTGTCGGCCCGGACGGCCCGGGCGCCTGGCTGGTGCTGGCCGAGCTCCCGGTGGCACGCCGGTGAGCATCGGCGTCGTCCTGGCCGACGACCAGGAGATGGTCCGGACCGGCTTCCGGCTGATCCTGTCCGCGGAGGAGGGGATCGAGGTGCTCGGCGAGGCCGGCACCGGCGAGGAGGCCGTCGCGCGGTCCCGCGAGCTGCGCCCGGACGTGGTCCTGATGGACATCCGGATGCCGGGGATGGACGGCATCGAGGCGACCCGGACGCTGGCGGCCGGGCTCGCGCCGCCGCGGATCGTCGTCGTGACCACGTTCGACCTCGACGAGTACGTCTACGGCGCGCTGCGCTCCGGCGCCTGCGGGTTCCTGCTCAAGGACGCGGGCCCGCGGCTGCTGGTCGAGGCGGTGCGTGCGGCGGCCGTCGGGGACGCGCTGGTGTCGCCGTCGATCACGGTGCGGCTGCTGGACCGGCTCACCGCCCCGGAGCCGGCGCGGCCGGAGGTGCAGGAGGCACTCTCACAGCGGGAGCTGGAGGTGGTCCGGGCGGTCGCCCGCGGGCGGACCAACCAGGAGATCGCCGGGGACCTGTTCGTCTCGCTGTCCACCGTCAAGACCCACATCGGGAACATCGGGTCCAAGCTGGACGCGCGGAACCGGGTGGAGATCGCTGCCTGGGCGTGGGAGAACCGGCTCGTGGACTGACCCGCACCCGTCACCGGGCCGCGTGCACCCCGGACACGTGCATCCCCGGGAGCGGGAGGCGCTGCTCCGGGATGCGCAGGGCCGCGGCGGCGTCGCCGAGGGACTCCGGGAACGCGGTCGGCGCCGCCGACGCCGGCACGTCGTGGGTGTCCGTGCCGGTGCCGCCGGACCGGCCGGCACCGGCGGCCCGGTCGCGTTCGGACGCGCGGGCGTCCCACTGCTCGAGTAGCGGCTGCGCGGCCATGACCAGCAGCAGGGCCAGGACGGGGGCGACGGCGAGGATCGTGAGCACCATGGCGTCCACGGTGCCCGCCGGGGCCGGTCCGCCACATCGGCCGCGGGGACCGTTCCCGGGACAGCCCACTCGTACCCGGGTATGACCCGGCCTCAGCCCGCGGGACGTCCTCAGCCCCGCGGGACGTCCTCGGCCTCGACGGCCGACGGGTCCCACGAGTCGTCCGGGCCACCCCAGCCGTTGCGCTTGAGGGTCTTCTTCGCGGCGCGCTGGTTCCGGCCCATCAACCGGTCCAGGTAGAGGTACCCGTCGAGGTGGTCCACCTCGTGCTGCAGGCAGCGCGCGAGGAACCCCGTCCCCTCGACCGCGACCGGGTTGCCCGCCAGGTCGGTGCCGGTCACCCGGGCCCACTCGGCACGACCGGTCGCGAAGCTCTCGCCGGGCACCGACAGGCAGCCCTCCTGGTCGTCGTCCGGGTCCGGCATGATCTCCGGCCGCGGCCCGGTCTCCAGCACCGGGTCGAGCACGTGCCCGCGGCGCATGGTGCGGGCCTCGGAGTCCGGGCAGTCGTAGACGAACAACCGCAGGTCGACGCCCACCTGGTTGGCCGCGAGCCCGACACCGTGCGCGGCGGCCATCGTCTCGAACATGTCCGCGACGAGCGTGTGGAGCGCCTCGTCCACCTGCTCGACCTTGCGGGTGAGCCGGTGCAACACGGGGTCGCCGACCATCCGGATGCGCAGAACCGTCACCGGTGCAGGGTACGGTCACCCCACCTCCGGCCCGCTCCCCGCCCGGCAGGCACCGGGCGTCCCGCGACCGGGGCGGATTCGCCCGAGCGGGGGCGCGTCGCGCCCGCTCGGTGTCGGTCCGATGTGGTTCACTGGGCGCCGCGAATGACAGCCGTGTCATTCGAGTTCGTCGGCCGCTCGAGGAGCGTGATGGAGTCCGCCGGGTCCCTGCCGGAACGCCGTGGAGCGCACCGGCGCACCGCCGCCCCCGCCCGCGAGCTCGACCGCCGCGAGCGCGAGATCCTCGCGTTCGAGGGTCAGTGGTGGAAGTACGCCGGCGCCAAGGAACAGGCGATCCGCGAGCTGTTCGACATGTCCGCCACCCGCTATTACCAGGTGCTGAACGCGCTGGTCGACAAGCCCGAGGCGCTGGCCGTCGACCCGCTGCTCGTCAAGCGCCTGCGCCGGCTGCGTTCCAGCCGCCAGCGCACCCGCGCCGCCCGCCGTCTCGGCCTCGAGCCCTGAGCCGCTTCACCTTCCGGAGGTCATGATGACCGCACCCGCGTCCGGCGGACAGTCGCCGCTGAAGATCGCCGGCATCGCGCTGATCGGTGTCGGGGCACTCGCCGGTGTGGTCGGTCTTTTCGGCCTCACCGGCGACGGGTCGGACGGCAGCGGCAACCAGGCCGCGCCGCCGCCGTCGGCCCCGGCCGAACCAGCCCCCGCACCCGGCGCACCCGCACCGGGCACCCCCGGCGCCCCGGGTTCCGCGCCCGACACTCCCGGTGCCCCCGGAACGCCCGGCGCCCCCGGCGCGGGCGGGGACTCGCCGTTCACCCCCGGCGCACCCGGTACCCCCGGGTCCCCCGGTTACGACGACGCCGGCGACCCGATCGCGGCCCCGCCGGCCCCGCCGGCCCCCGCACCGGGCGCGGGCGGAGCAGGCGGTTCGGGTGGCGCCGCGGGGGCCGAGGGCTCGGGTTCCGAGGCCGGGGCCCGGCCCGCCGTCCGGGTCTACAACAACTCGACGATCAAGGGCCTGGCCGACCGGGCCGCCGCCGAGTTCCGCTCCGGCGGCTGGAACGTGGCACAGGTGCAGAACTACGCCCGCGGCACCGTCCCGACGACCACGGTCTACTACCGGCCCGGCAACGGTCAGGAGAAGGCCGCCGCGGACGAGATCGCGAAGTCGTTCGAGATGCGGGCCGAGCCCCGCTTCGAGGGCATCGAGGACGCCACACCCGGCATCATCGTGATCGTCACGAAGGACTTCTCGGCGGCCTGACACCGACCTCCGCTCCCCAGCGCGCGGACGGCCCCGGACCTCGAACGAGGATCCGGGGCCGTCGTGTGTGCGGGGTCGGTCTGCGCAGGTCGGTGTGTGCGGGCGGGGCGCTCAGCCGGTGCGCCGCCGGGCGTAGGACTCCAGCTCCGCCACCTGCGCGGGATCCAGTGACGGGCGTACCGCCGCGCGGGCGGTGGCGACGTGTGCGGCGGTGACCTCCCCTGCGTCCAGCGACTCGCGCATCGCGGTCAGCGCCGCCTCCCGCAGCAGCGCCGCGCAGTCCGCGGCCGAGTAGCCCGCCAGCTCGGCCGCGACGGCGTCCAGGTCCACGTCGCCGGCCAGCGGGACGTCCCGGCCGGCCGCCCGCAGGATGTCGGCGCGGGCCCCGGCGTCCGGGGGCGGCACGAACACCAGCCGCTCCAGCCGGCCGGGCCGCAGCAGCGCCGGGTCGATCAGTTCGGGCCGGTTCGTCGCCCCGACCACGACCACCTCGCGCAGCGGGTCCGCGCCGTCCAGCTCGGTGAGCAGCGCGGCCACCACCCGGTCCGCGACGCCGGCGTCGGCGGAGCCGCCACGGCGCGGGGCCAGCGCGTCCACCTCGTCCAGGAAGATCAGGGCGGGTGCGGCTTCAGCGGCCCGGCGGAACAGCTCGCGCACCGCGCGCTCGGACTCGCCGACGTACTTGTCGAGCAGCTCGGCGCCCTTCACCGCGAACACGTTGAGATCACCGGACCCGGCCAGCGCGCGCAGCAGGAACGTCTTCCCGCCGCCCGGCGGGCCGTAGAGCAGCACCCCGCGCGGGGCGGCGACGCCGAGCCGGGCGAACGAGTCCGGATGGCGCAGCGGCCACAGCACGGCCTCGGTCAGTGACCGCTTGACCTCGGCCATGTCACCGACGTCGTCCAGGGTCAGACCGCCGGAGCTCAGCGTGCCGCCGTCCGACAGCGAGATCGGGCGGACCGAGCCGACGGCGTCGAGCAGGTCCTGCGCGGCGATCCGTTCGGCGTCGCTGCCGTCCGCGCCGCCCCGCAGCGCGGCCGCGACCGCGGCCTCCCGCCGGACCGCGGCCAGGTCGGCGACCACGAACCCCGGCGTGCGGGCGGCGACGGCACCGAGGTCGACGTCGTCGGCACGCGGGACGCCGGACAGCAGCCGTTCCAGCAGGGCGCGGCGGGTGCCGGTGTCGGGCAGCGGCACGGTGAGCTCGCGGTCCACCAGGTCGGGGGCGCGCAGCCGCGGATCCAGGCGCTCCGGCTCGGCGGTGGTGACGACGAGCGCCGGCCCACCGGGCGCGGTGGCCGCACGCAGCTCGTCGAGGAGCAGGGTGGCGAGCGGGGGCGGGTTGGCGGCTGGCAGCAGCGCCTGCGCGTCGTGCAGCAGCAGGACCGCGGGCCCCTGCCCGCCGGTCCCGGACGCCGCGGCGAGCGCGGTCCGGACCCGCTCCGCCGCGGCCACCGGTTCCAGGGCCGCCACCGCCGGGGCGACGAGCTCCACGCACCGGGCGCCGGCCGCCGCCGCGGCACTGCGCACCAGGGTCGCCTTGCCCACCCCCTCCGGGCCGGTGACCAGGACGCCGAGCCGGGCGTCGCCGCCGAGCCGGGTCAGCAGCTCCGGCCGGCGGAACATCAGCTCGAACCAGTCCAGCAGCCGGCGGGCGATCGCCTCGTTGGCGGCGAGATCCTCCAGCGCCGGCGCGCCGCCCGTCCCGGCGGCGCCGCTCGGGCCGGTCCGGGCGGCACCGCCCGCGACGGCTCCGTGCTCGACGACCCCGCCCGCGGCGGGCTCGCCGGCCCCGGATCCCTCCGTACCGGTCCCCGTGCCGGCGTTCGTGCCGGACTCCGGGCCGGTCTCCGTGCCGGTGTCCGCCCCGTCGTACCAGCCGACGATCGTGGACGGCTGCACCGCGACCGGTGTCCCGTCCGGGTCGGCGACCGCGACGGTGAGCAGCTCCGAGGTCCAGGTCCCGCCGACCGCGGCCGCCAGCGCCCGGCGCGCCGAGTGCACGTCCGCACCCGGCGGCGGGGCGATGTCCTGGGGCAGCAGCGACACGGCGTCCCCGCGCAGCAGGACCTTCCCCATCAGGGCCAGCCGCAGCGTCGTCGGGGAGACCGCGCCGGTCGCCAGCGGGGAGCCGAGCAGCCGGACCTCGCGGGCCGGCAGCACCGCGGCCGGTGCGACGACGACCTGGGCCCCGTCGGTCAGCCAGGCGTTGGACAGCGTCACGTCGTCGAGCCGGGCCTGGCCGTGCGGCGCGGACCCCTCACCCGCGACCGCGAGTGCGGTGGTGACCCGCGGCCCGGTGAGGGTGACCGCGTCCCAGGAGCGCAGGCCCAGGGCAGCGAGCACCTCCGGGTGCAGCCGGATCACACCGCGGCGGGCGTCGGTGGTGGTCGGGGCCAGGCGGGCCACCAGGGTCAGCGAGGGATCTCCCACGGTTGCTCCTATGTCAAGCCGCGACCGGCGAAGCAGCGCCGGACGCGGTGATCGTGTTGGTGTGCAGGTGGTTGAACACGACGCGCGCCAGGCGTCGTTTCATGGCCCGGAGGGCTTCCATCTTCGT